>NZ_JASDDF010000036.1:0-48041 GCF_030407535.1 Pseudoalteromonas sp. APC 3224
GCTTACAGCTTACAGCTTACAGCTTACAGCTTACAGCTTACAGCTTACAGCTTACAGCTTACAGCTTACAGCTTACAGCTTACAGCTTACAGCTTACAAAAATTATAACGGTATCTGGTTTTTTATATCAAGTATCAAAGTAAGTTAATTGCTTGATAAATATATATCTTCTTTATTTAATACGTAAAGCGGTATAAATGTTCGACTGCTGGCGGCAAGGCGCTTATTTTCAATATTTATTACGCGAGCGTTAATAACAACCCCATCTGCACGGTAAATTAATGTACCCGATAAAACATGGCTGGCTATATTCGTACCTGCAAGCTTGCGAGTGTTGCGGGTGAATGCAAAGTCGCCTTGTTCATTAACGGTAATTAAATTGGCTGTTTTAAAATCAACCGCGCTATAACCAAACTTTTGTAGCTGGTGTATAAAGGTTTCTGATAACTGATTACCTAACTGGCTTGCTGTAGTTAAACTTGCGTCTAAATCAACGAACGACGTGACTGCAATCGCTGCATCTTGCGGGGCTACTTGCATGGTGTCGGTTAAATCAAGTGCCATTTGCTCTACGTAGTTAACTAAGCTTTTATGGTGCTTGTTTGGGTTAAACTGCGTTGTATCGGCGTATTGTTCTTGCTCGTCATTTTGCTGCATTTGCGCCATGATCTGGTTAAAATCAAGATTGCTTACCACTGTTTGCTCTGGCTCAGATTTGGCGGGCTCGGTCGCGGTCGACTCGCCCATTAAATTACAGCCTGAAAGTAATAGTGATAATGCACTTATACCAATTAAAGCAGAGCGCTTAACTAAGTTAACCATGGTAAACCTCACTTACTCGCTTGTTTAAGCATAATGCCATCAGCACTGTTACTGCTATTTAGCGCATCAATAACTGATTGCGGAATAAAGCCCTGTGCAGAGCCTACAACCGCTTTACTCGCTAAACCAACAATTCGTGCATTTACTAATATGCCGCCTTGGTGATTTACTAGCGTACCCGCTAATACGTAACTAAAGTTTTGTTCTTGGTTAAGCTCTAAGTAGTCGCGGCTAAAAACAAAATCGCCACCAGGGGTTACACGCATATAATCGGTGGTTTTAAAATCAATGACCGGCACACCAAAATTATGCAGTTCGTGCATAAAGCTCTCTGCTATTTGGTTACCTACTAAGTCAGCATTGTTGTAGTCACGGTCTAAAAAAACAAAGCTTGATACTGCCAATGGCGTTTTAGTATTTACGTACTGTAAGTTTTCAGCCATATCTTGCATGATGCCACGCACATAGTGATTAATATTTTTACGGGTTGGCGTATTTACTTGTTTGTTTTTATTCATCACTGCGGCTTTATTTTGATAAAGCGAATCTGTATTTGTTGGTGCAGCTACAGGGCGTTGCTCAAAAAACATAGGCGCATCGTCGGTAATTTGCGTGTCACTATGGTTTGTCATTTGTGAACAACCAAAGCCCAGTGGCAAACATAAAGTTAATAGTAGGCGTTTCATGTGTGCTCCTAATTAATATTCACTGCGGTAAATATAGTCACCGCGCTGCTGTATTTTTTCATTACTCCACATCACATTGATGGGAATTTCAGTACTTGCGGCAGATACAATCTGATTAGTTTGCATATTTACCATGCGAGCATTAACAATATAAGCATGTTCTTGACGGGTTAAAGTACCAGTGATCACAAAGTCAATAATCTGACGCTGCTTTAAGTTACTCGTGCTGCGGCTTAACACTGAATCAGCGCTCGCTGATAAGTTAAGCTGGTTTTCAAGCCGATATTCAACCGTGTTGTACCCTAACTGAGTAAATTGGGTTATTAAGCTTTCTTGAACTTGCTGACTAAGCCCTGAACCCTGCCCTTGAGCAATTTGTGAATCCAAAGCATTGGCTAAATAAAAGCTGCTGACCGCGATTGAAGCGGTGCTTTTAAAAGGCTCTTTGATATGGCTAAGCTGGGCGCTCAAGCTATTTACGTACTGGTTAAGCGTATAAGGTGCCATGACCGCTTTAGGCGCATCAGTGCTTATACTCGGCTTTGGCTGGGGTGTTAAGCTACAGCCCGCTAAATTTAATAATAGTAAGGGTAACAAAAGGCGCATAGTTGCCATCCTCTAAAAACATAATAGTTACAAAGCAATTATTATGCCTAATACCCTAGATGCATATTTATTTTAATGGCTGTTGGGTGTAATGGCTCACAATGCAATTGATTTGGCGCTGTTTAAGTTTATCGCAATCGGCAGCGGCATTCGCTTGATTTTGATAAGCCCCAAGCTTTAAACGGTAATAAGTCATGCCACTCACGTTAATAGTTTCTACATTAGCCACAAATTCGCCCTGAAATAACGAAGATGCACTGGCTTTTATTTGATTTAAACTTTGGCTAAGTCGCTCTTTGTCGGTAACGGCTGCAACTTGCAAGGCAAATAAGGCTTTAACGGCTTGTTTTTCATCAGCTGTATTCGCTGCTACTTTAGCTTTTTGTGCAACTTTTGTGGGTGCTACCGTTTCAGCCGAAGCTTTAGCTGTTGATACTGCAGGCGTATTTGTTGATGCAGAGCCTTGTTTTGCCACTGCATTTAATTGGCTTATTAATAACTTTAAGTCTTGTTCAATCACTAATAAACGTTCAACACCTGCTTTGGCTGCTTGCCACTGCTGAGACGATGCTTTTAGCTGCGCCAACTCTGCCTCAGAAAGATTGGCACTCGCTTGCATTGGCTGAGGAGATTCTGCAGTTTTGGTGGTACTGCATCCTGATATAAAAAGAGCAGCAATACAGGCAATTAGTATTGAGTAGCGTTTATATAAATTAGCATATTGCATGGTTAAACCTTATTGTTATTAGTGGCTAATAAGTTGCGCTTGGACTTGGCAGTTCAAGCCTTTTACTTTTAATTCTGCACATACTTGTTCAAGCTCCCCTTGCGCAGACTCGGCATAAGCGACGGCTAAAATATACCGTTTTTGTTTTTCGTCTTTAATATAAAAAGCATCACGCTTTGATTGCTCATTTAAATGACGTTTAATTAATTGATAATACGCTTTCATAATTGGTAATGATGAAAACCCACCCGCATTAGCAATATACGCTGGAGTTTGTGTTTTTTCTTTAAGCTCAAAGTCAACGCCCATTACTACTTCACCTTGCGCTGGTAACTTAACCACCACCTGTTGCGTATCTTTTAAAGACTTACGTTGCTTAAATTCATCATCTATAACCGCTTTATATTCGCCAGGGCGTAAATCGGTAAACAAATAATAACCATCATAAGCAGCCTGCGTTTGTGCCACTTGCTTGCCTTGTTTGTCGAGTAATTTTACGGTGGCAAAAGGCTGTACTTCAGTGCTGCCTTGCTCATCTTGTTTGTAAACAGTTCCCTCTAATTCACTACTGTTATTAAGCGGCACTTCCATATATTCAACAAAGCCGGCACGCGGTGTAATAGAAAAGCCATCATTGGCGGCAACTAAAAAAGGCTCACTAATACTACCTGGCTCTATCACTATGTCGGTGGTTCTATTTGCTGGCATACCTTTAAGTATTGCTAAACCATTTTCGTTGGTTACAGCTCGGCGATAGTTTTGAACTCCTTTTACCTTAACGCCCTCAATTCCCTTTTCTCCATCATCTTGAATATTGTTATTATTTGAATCAAGAAAGACTCTAACCATTAAAGTGCCAGAGTTTGCGAGGCTTCTTTTACTTAAAAAGTACTCGTCAGTGTTCGCATCAAAACCAATACTAAAGCGACTAAATAAACCTAGCCGCCAATTATCATCATCGTCGTAACTCATTGTGCTATTTAAGCTAAAACTATCGCTTTGCCAATTTAGACCCAGTTCCATAGAAACTAAATCATTTATACGGGAGTTTCTTAGTGTGAATTCAGATTGTAAATTCTGAGATAAACTACGGCTTAATTCTGCTTGGTAACCCAGTATAGTCGAACCGGAGTCTGCGCTATAGTCAACACTAAAACGAGTGTATGTTTTACCAAATCGATGTTGAAGACGCATGCTGCCAAGTGTTGTTGCATCATCTAAAGAATCAAATTTTCGCCAAATTAAGTTGTTACTAACAACGGTCCCACCTAAATTATACGATAAGGTATTATCAACACTTAGATATGAGTCGCTAAATTCTCTGCTGTTATATGCGAGCGTATTTTGATAGCTCAAGCTTCCAAACGATTTATCAAACAACTTTCCTGCCGCATATAGTTGATAACTTTCAACTTTCGCTGTCTGCGAATCACCAACTATCTTTTCATTGTTTTGAGACAGGCTTAAACGTACCGATTGACCAATTAACTCACCTCTAGCAGCTACCTCTAGCTTGTCTTCATCGTTATTATTTTTTTCATAATCTAGATTAAGTAATACTTTATCAAATATACTTAGGTTCGAACCAAAAGCATAATTGTTAACATTATCACCCGAATTACTATTTAATATTGATGTACCAGCATAAACCGATAAATAATCAGTTAACCCCGTTTCATAACGGCCTGCTAGCTGCCAACCTTTACCTTGTGTCGAATAAAGTGACTGATTGAATAACTGCTCACCTTGCTCAGTAATTGACAACTCATAAAACGATTCATCTGCTGACAAACTATTACCATCTATAAAGTATTGCTCTGTTTTTCGCTCTACTTGCCCTTGTGGGCCATAAAAAATCAGCTCAAAATTATTAGCGCCAAACAATAAATCAATATCTTCAAATAAATAACGCCCATCAGCTAAACTAAACTGCTGCGCTAGCAGTACATCATTACGGTATAACTCAACATCCCACCCTGGTTGAATAGCACCCGTTAAATTAATTTGATTACTATTAACCTGTTTAAAAAGTGGTTTGTTATCAACTTTTACTCCTCTGGCGTAACTACTATTAAATTGTTTACCGACTTGAGTTGCTAATACATCTCCAAATTGAACAGTTGTCGCATTTAAAGGACCTAATAACCGTGCATCTTTACTTTGACGGCTAAATGATAATCTTGAATCTGATAGTAAATCTTGTTTTCGCCCTGCAAAAAAATACTGAGCATTAAAATAGGCTAAGTCATTTGACCCTAATACAGAGTACCCTATCGCTGAATCCCTATTACTCTTGGTTGCACTAAGCTGCACATCAGCAAGAGGAGATGAAATTGCACTGTATGGACTGGCCTTCCAAGGTAATATTGCTTGACGTGACTCTCTATTAGTTACAGTTTCTCGCTGCTCTCTTTCGCGTTTTAATTCTATAGGCAATTTGGTAGGGGAGCTTACATTTAGCTCAAGTGCTGAATATTCAATATCAATATCTAACGAAAACCACTGCGCTAGCAAGTTACTATCAACAAACATATCGCCGTTATCAGCATAAGCTTGTTGGCTGTTAAATGAATATCTAGCGCCGTTAATTTGTACTGTATTTGTATTTAGGTCTAGATAAAACTGATTATCTTCACGAATAAACCAGCCTTGAGCAATAAGGTCATCGCTATTTATATCTATAGCAAAATCCAGGCTTTCTGAAAAACTTAATAAATCTATTAATACACCGGTTTTACTTTTCACCCCGAGCATTTCACCTAGGTAATTTTTTTTCACGAACGATGAAAAAAATAATAACTCCCCTTCGGGGATGCCCTCACCTTGCTGCACATTAAGCTCAGGCTCTGTTCTTTCATTTACAGCTTGATCAGTGTTGTATTGCTGCCATTTTTTATCTATTTTTTTTATGCTAGCAAGAATGGCCTGAGTGTCAGGCTCTGCTGCTAATAAGGGGTCAATTGATAAAAAAATGATCAACAACCACTTTAAACGCTTAAAGTAATACATCGCCTATTTCAAATTACCGATAATTGCATTATTAATTGGCGCAAACTTTTCACTAAAAATAGTATCGCGATATTCTTTAAGCCCTGTATAAATTACGCGAATTTCGCCATCTTTCGGGATGTTTTGATCTACAAAAATTGGTATCGTCGCCGTTGTTGTTTTTAGCTCAGGGTAAATACTAAAATCGTTTAACATGGCGATCTTTTTCTCTGTATCCATTCCTTTTTGCTTAAAGAAAACTTCTAACTTGCCAAAAGAGCTAAAGCCCCCTTCTCGCTTAATTTCAATCTCAAGCGCTTTTTTTTCTGGGCTGTGTATAAGCTGTAAATTGCTAATATTAACATTAGGTATTTCAGCGCCTTTACGCAAAATAACAGGGATAGTGTAACTTAATAGTAATTTCAAATTAATACCAAGTCTCTGTTGCTGGATTTGAGTTTCATTAGGGAGTGCTTTAAATGCTAGGTGAGATCGGTATTCCTGTTCTAGTAAACCTTTTGGCTTTCGAATAGCAAGCTTAACAATCTGCCTTTCTCCTGGCGCTAATCTAACTTGCGATGGGCTAATCCTAACCATATTTTTAAGTGAAGATGAACTTTCTTGATCAGCCGCTAAATTAGCATACCCTCCGCCAGCTAGTGCAACTTTGTCTTGCCACTCCAACCTATAAGTTTTTGCTTCATTAGAGTTATTAACAACAATGACTTTAGCAACACGCTGACGCTCATCAAAATTAACTCTTGTTGGGGAAATAAGTAAGTTTGCATAAGAATGGAAGCTAGTTAAGATAAAGCTTACTAAGATAAAAAAAGTTTTTATTATTGTCATTTAATCAACATCTCTAGTTGTCTAATAATTTAGCGTCACTTCAATTGTAGTATCAAAGATACCATCTTTATAAGTATTTCCGTCACCCGAGGTACTTAATTGCCCCCCTACTCTCAATAAAGCAGTTCCTGTGGTATCGGTTGTAATGGTCGTATTATAAATGAGTTGATTTAAAATCAGTGGCGCGCCACCAAAAATGTTATTTAGGGGCTGATCACTTACAAAGTCACTCACATTTACCTGGATACGTGCAGGGTATCCTTCAAGCAACAATTCGGCTGCATGGCCTTTTTCAAGTAAATATATCTTATTGGTTAAGGTATTTGTGTTACTGGGCAACAAGGTCATAGAGCTAACACTTTGATTATCACTGATAACAATTTTACCAAAATTCAATTGCTCAAGCGGTGTAACTTGTGCGTATAAATCCGTAGTTAAGAAAGCTGCTAGTATGAGTAAAAATAATTTCATAAAGTAGCCTGCTTTATACAATAAAGCAGGCTTTGCCCATTAGTAATTTAATTCTAATGTAAACGTGCCACTGTATGATCCATCGATATAATCACTAGTTGCAGCAACCCCTGTTGTGGTTAATGTTGCACCAAAATTAAAAGTTGCTTCACCATTTGAATCAACCTGAATGGTCGTTGTAGCTGCGCTATTAGGCGTCGCACCGGTTAACACATAATACGTTGGAGTGCCCAAAGTAAATGCAGCAGTGCCCGCAGGTGCTGTATCAGGCGCAATCGCAGTTTCAGTCGGATTTGTAATGGTCAATGTACCAAAAGGAGACACACCTGAAATTGAGAATGAGGCTGGTGTACCTGCTACTAAAATTGCAATTTCAGCTGCGGTTGCATCTGTAGAAGCCGTTGTAGGAGCAGTAGCAGGGTTTGCGGCTAATACTAATGTTGCAGTCTCCGTCCCAGTTAAATCACCTGAAGCCCTGATTGTACCAAAATCTAGTGGTGCATCATTCGTAAAGGTGAATGCGTTTTGAACTGTAACACCCGCTTGAAAAGAAGCAGTTTCTGCAGCCGCACCGAAAGAAAGAACAGTCATTGATGCAGCTAACGCTGCTTTAGTAAATATTTTGTTCATAGTTTTCCCTTAGACATAAAGTATAAACCTGTTAGTCAGGTTATGTTAAGTATCGGCCAAAATCACTAAAAAGTTAGAAAATATTTACTTTATTTTGATTTATAATAACAGGATGAAAAAATAAGCGTAAAAAAACCTTAAACATCCTCTGAAAATGTCGCTAAGGTACACTTATTACCTATTTTGTAAAAAAACAAACACAACTGCGCCGCTTGCTGTTGATTTTTCAGCGGGCCTGCTACAACACTATAAAACGTTGTTGATTCCTTTTGTTGCTCATTAATGCGGTATTGTAAAATACTGTTTAACTGAGGGTATTGCTCTTTTAGTCGCTGTACTTGCCTTTTGGCTCCGTTAGAAACTAAATAACGTCCAATTTGTACACCGTAAATTGCTTTGTTTATACTGATAGTGTTATCGGCTAAGACAGTTTCTGAGGAGAGTTGTAAAGATTGCTTAGAGCCATATTCAACACGTTTTACCTTCTCTTTCAATGGCTCAGGTACGGTATCAATATCTGTTTGTGCAGAAAGAGCTTGAATCAGTAATGATAAGTCCTCTTCCATGGTGCTTAAACGCGCTATCTGCTCTTTGTTGTTATCCCATTGCTCTAAGTAAGGTTTTATATCTTTTTCACGCACAAGCTTGTCGCTTTGTGAGTCGACGGGCATTAGCTGGTTGCTACAACCAGCTAATGCAAATGGTATTAGTAATATTATTAAACGAAGTTTCACTTTAAAGCACCTATTACAAAAAACGAGCTCTAGCTATTATGCAATAAAAGCGCCAAATAAATAATTTATAATCTAATTGGTTTGTCAGTGTAGTTACTCACAAAGCAATCAACTTTATAGAATTTAAATACCTCACAATCATCCTCAGCACTTTTAAAGTTAAAATACTCACCTAATTTTAATCGATAATAGGTTTTGTTATTAACTTTTGCTTTTTCAATGTTTGTCGTGATTTTATCCTTAAACAAAGGCGCTGCTTTTTTGTTAATGTGCTTCCACTCTTTAGCAACACTTTCTTCTGAATCAAGGGACGCTACCTGTAAGGCAAATACTTTTTTGTTTTTATCTACCATTGCCACTTTTGTTGCCATCGATATTTTAGAGGCAATCTTTTTGTTCACCCTAGAACTAATCGCTTTCACTGGCGAGCGAACAGTTCGTTTACTGTAGCTTTTTGAAGGAGCTGTAATTATTTTTGTAGGAACACTAGCATAGCGGCTGCTATATCGCTGATTTTTTAGAGCGTCCCTACCAGTCGGTTTTACATAACGGTTACTATATCTTTGTCTCGGTCGTTCAACGTTATCTGAGGTGCTTGCGTAGTTATTACCATGCCTGAGGTCTGGCGAGGTATTAGCATTAATTGATGAGCGAGCATAGCGATTGCTAACAGCTTGGTTAGATTTCGCTATTGCTTTACTGTTAATAATATCTAAATTATCAACTAAATATGTAAGCTCACGTTCTAATTTTAATAGTCTCTCTATACCAGAACGTGCTTGTTGCCATTGCAAAGCGGCATCTTTTAGCTGTGCAAGTTCAACTGCGGTGATAGTTACATATTCTGGCGAATCTCTAACCCTTTCATTTAATAAGGTTTTATCAGGCGATATCGTACAGCCACTCCCTATTAACATAAGTAAAGCTATAACTAAATATCGGTGATACTTTACGCTGTATTCACACATTGATTGTTTCTCTTTCAACAGTTTCGACCGCTAAGTTGAGCCAATTTACAATTGGCCTAATAAAGCACGTTAACTACAAAGCAACTTGAGTTAACATAAAGGTTACATTACAAACCCAGATCTGTCTGTATAACTGCAAAAATAGTTATAATTAAATGTCTGTAAAAGCGATTTTACAATCAAAAAAAGCGCCATGTAGGCGCTTTGAATAATGATAAGTTTATTTAAATTAATGTTTTAATAAAGGTTTTAAGCTCATCAGCAAATTCATCACGGCGCAAAGCAAATTCTATTGTCGCCTTCAAATAACCAACTTTACTACCACAGTCATGGCTTCGGCCTTTAATAGCATAAGCGTCTACTTTTTCATCTTGCATAAGCATCGCAATTGCATCAGTCAGCTGAATCTCATCACCTGCACCTTGTGGTGTTTTAGCTAATAATGGCCAAATATTTTTACTCAACACGTAACGACCAACCACAGCAAGGTTTGAAGGTGCCTCGTCAACAGGTGGTTTTTCTACCATGCTCTTAATGGGTGAGCTCTCACCTTGGTTTAACTCAACATCACCTAAATCAACAACACCAAATTTATCTACTTGATCTTTAGGTACTGGCTCAACCATAATTTGGCTGTGTTTACTTTGCTCAAAACGAGTGATCATTTCCGCTAAATTATCTTTTGTTAAATCACTTTCCACTTCATCGATAATGACGTCGGGTAAAATAACTACAAAAGGTTCATCCCCTATAATAGGGGCTGCACAGTTAATAGCGTGACCTAACCCTTTCGCCTCACCTTGACGCACATGAATAATCGTCACGTCCTTAGGGCAAATAGACTGTATTTCGGCAAGTAATTGCCGCTTTACACGTTTCTCTAACGTTGCCTCAAGCTCAAAGCTAGTATCGAAATGGTTTTCAATTGAGTTTTTACTCGAATGCGTTACTAACACTATCTCTTTAATGCCAGCGGCAACGGCTTCGCTAACAACGTATTGAATAAGTGGACGATCTACAACTGGTAGCATTTCTTTTGGAATTGCTTTAGTGGCCGGCAACATTCGTGTTCCAAGGCCCGCTACAGGGATCACTGCTTTCATTATGCTCTCCTTATTTTTTAAACTGAAAATGGGTACTGAATCACTTCATGGCATTGATAGCCAACCACCTCAAAGTCATCACGTGTTACCCATGTTTCAATGTCTTCGAGTGACTTAATCTCTGGGTTGATTTTTAATTGGGGAGAAGCAAATGGCTCACGCTTTAATTGCACATCTCGCATTAAATCGAGCTGATTTTCATAAATATGGGCATTGGTGATTTTATGGTATGCCTTACCCGCTTTATGGCCGGTAATTTGTGCAACTAATGCAAGTAATACAAAACATTGAATTTGGTTAAAATTAAGTCCTAGTGGAACATCACAACTGCGTTGATATGAGGTTAAATATAGAGTATCACCTAATAACGAAAAGGTATGTGTATGCATGCATGGGCGCAAGCAACCAAGTTCAAACTCACCGGGGTTATAAAATGTAATAATTTCGCCGCGATCATCTATGCCATTTTTTAAATTATTGATGACCTTTGCTAGTTGATCCAGTGTTGAACCATCAGGGCGTTGCCAGCCACGACCTTGAACGCCGTAAACGCGCCCCATATCGTCCTCACCTTTACGGTTAGGGTTATTGAGCCAAGCATTATTTTCATTGGCATTAGCATCCCATGTTTTACAGCCTATATTACGAAACTGCTCAGCACTGTCATACCCTCTTAAATACCCTAACAACTCAGCAATAGCCGCTTTATAATAGCTCTTTCGAGTAGTGATCATAGGAAACTGATTATTCGCCACATCGTATTCTAAATCAGCGTTTATAACCGTTAAACAACGTGTACCGGTGCGTTTATTTTCAACCCACTGTCCTTGGTCAACAATACGCTGACATAATTCTAAATATTGTTTCATCTAACTTCTTCTTTTAAACTTTTGCCGCTGTTTGCGATTGTGGTTGTTTATAGGCCCAAATAAGTAAGCCTAACCCGCCAATGATCATAGGTAACGATAGGATTTGCCCCATTGAAATGAAGTCGGCAAATAACCCCAGTTGTGCATCTGGTTGGCGAAAATACTCAATACCAAACCTAAATACGCCGTAACCTAGTAAAAACAAACCCGACACACTTCCCGCAGGACGAGGACGCTTTATAAACCACAATAATATGACAAACAATACCAGCCCTTCAAAAAAAGCTTCATAAAGTTGTGATGGGTGGCGTGCAAGCGGGCCTCCAGTTGGAAATACCATTGCCCAAGGAACATCGGTAGTACGACCCCATAATTCGCCGTTAATAAAGTTACCTATACGCCCAGCAAGTAAACCAACAGGCACTAAAGGTGCTACAAAATCACCAACTTGCAATAACGACTTTTTACGCTTGTAAGCAAAAATAGCAATCGCAGTGATCACCCCCAGTGTACCGCCATGAAACGACATGCCACCTTGATCGATTCTAAATAAATACAAGGGGTTTTCAATGAAGTAACTAAATTGATAAAACAGGACATATCCAACACGCCCACCTAATATAACGCCCAGCATGCCGTAAAAGAGTAAATCACTGACTTCGTCTTTAGTCCAACCCGACCCTGGTTTCTTCGCTTGACGATTAGCAAACCACATCGCAAACGCAAAACCAATTAAGTACATTAACCCATACCAACGAACGCTAAGTGGTCCAACAGAAAATATTATTGGATCAATTTGAGGAAACTCCAGTGCCATAAAAATAAACCTTTAGCTAAAAACCATTTTAATAGCGATGAAAACCAGTAACATCGCGAAAACTTTCTTAATTGTATTCACAGGTAAGTAATGTGTTGCCTTAGCCCCTATAGGCGCTATAAACCATGAGGTAATAACAATCCCAAATAAAGCGGGTAAATATACAAACCCCATAAAACCATGCGTTAAGTCCGTTACATACCAACCAGCGCTGATGTAACCGATAGAGCCAAAAAAGGCAATTACAATACCACATGCAGCAGCGCAACCAATTGCCTTTTTAATATCAACCGAAAAATAATGCAACATAGGCACAAGTAATGCACCGCCACCAATGCCAATTAATCCAGACAGTGAGCCCATTACCGCACTAATACTTCCCAGTACGGGGCCTGCAGGTAAAGGGTGTTCTGCGTTCACTTTATTTCGAGCAGAAAGTACCATTCTCATCGCAATAAAAACCACACTGACCGCAAACACCGTTCTTAACATTTTCTCAGGGATAAAGCTGGCAGCAAAGCCACTAATCAATGCGCCAACGGCCACGCCCGACATAACCCAAGGAGCAATTTCCCAAGGCACATTATCATTTTTATGATGAGCTAACGCTGAAGAAGTGGAAGTAAATAAAATAGAGGCTAACGATGTTGCAATAGCGATAACTAACACATGATCGGCAGCGGCCACGTCAAAACTAAGTAACAAACTACTTAGCACTGGCACAATAATTAAACCACCGCCTATGCCTAGTAGCCCTGCTAAAAAACCAACAATGCAACCTAACAGCGCACAACTTGCAACTAGAAGTCCTAGTTCATACATAGTTATCTCTAATACATTTAATTATATGTATATTTTAATTGATTATATAAACAATTACAGCTCTATCATTTAGGTGTATAAAATAAATCACCTAGCTGATGCTCTATCATAAAATTACGGGTTAACCGTAGTACTTGTTTAGCGTTAGGCTGTGCCAAACAATCGCTCAGTAACTGTTCCATGTCGCTTACATTTAAGCGTCTTAGCACCCACTTCACTTTGTTTAGCGACGATAAGTTCATGCTTAAACGTCTATACCCCATAGCAATCAGTAATATTGCGCCCTCGGGGTCGCCGCCGAGCTCACCACATAGACTAAAGGGCAATTCATAATGCTCACACTCGCTGGCAATATTATTTAATACACGCAATACCGCGGGGTGATAAGGGTTAAATAAATCGGCTACACGGGCATTTGCCCTATCTACGGCTAATAAATACTGAGTTAAGTCGTTACTACCTACTGAGCAAAAATCGACTTTTTTAGACCACTCTGGCAGCATAAATACACTTGAAGGTACCTCAAGCATGATGCCAATATCAGGCTTTTCTATAAGTTGCTCAGGAAATGCTTCACTTAACTCATAATAAGCTTGTTTAAATAGTGCCAGTGACTCTTCAACCTCATCAGTACCACTGATCATCGGCAGCATTATTTTTAAATTACCTAAGCCAATATTGGCTTTTAACATCGCTTTGAGCTGATCTAAAAAAAGCTCGGGATGGTCAAGGCTAATTCTAATACCACGCCATCCTAAAAATGGGTTTTCTTCAGTGATATTAAAATAATCTAAAACTTTGTCGCCACCAATATCTAACGTTCGCATAACAACGGGGTTAGGGTAATAGCTACTAAGTACTTCTCGATACCAGTTTTCTTGTTCTTGCTGCGAAGGAAACTGTCCCTTTTGCATAAACCATGCTTCGGTTCTGTAAAGACCAACACCATCACAAATATGGGCGCTATTTTGTTGAGTATTAAGCTCAAGCCCTGCATTAAGTAACAAACTAATATGCTCACCGTCTAACGTGATTGAAGGCAATGCTTGTTCTTCTAAAAAACGATTATTGAGTAAGTTATCTTGATGTTGTAATTCTGTATACTCATCAATAAGCATTTGCGAAGGCGAAATATATAAACGCCCAGCAAAAGCATCTAAAATCATTTCTTTGCTATCAAACTGCAATAGCGGTAAATCTTCGATACCCCAAATCGCCGGCACGCCCATAGCGCGGGTTAAAATAGAGGCATGGCTGTTGGCTGAACCATTAATGCTCACAACCCCAGCCAAACGCTCATTGGGTACCTCAGCTAACATAGCTGGTGTTAATGTATGCGCTATTAAAATGGTGTTTTCAGGGTAGTCTTTTATTGCATGCTCGGTATTCACTAAATGATGCAGCACCCGTAAACCAATGTCTTTAACATCAACCGCACGCTCTTTAATATAAGGGTCTTGCATTTCGTTAAACTGCGCAACTAAACGTTCAATCACAATTTTTAATGCACTTTTAGCACACCACCCTTCTTGTAATTGAGCCTCTACATTATGACCTAAACTTTTAGCATCTAATAATTGCTGATACACATCAAATACAGCCAACGCCTCTTGCGGTATGCTGTCGCTCAATGTCATCGATAAGGTGCTAAATTCTTTGCGCGTTGCAGCAACCGCTTGTGTAAATAAACGACGCTGTTCAATAACATCGTTATTCTTAGTAAGTTCTATAGACTTAAAATTAAGTTTAGGAATAACAACAAAAGCTTTACCAATACTTATACCTGGCGCGCTAGAAACCCCTTTTAATACTGATGTTTGATGGGATGACTCATCTTGGCGTAATACTTCTTTTATTTCGGCGTGGGCTAATTGCGAAGCTAACTGCGCAGAAAGCGTAATTAAAAACGACTCCTCATCTTGAGAAAATACCCGCGCCATTTTCTGTTGAACAACAATAACACCTAACACTTTTTTTTGATGAACAACAGGCACGGACAAAAAGGCGTTATAGCCTTCTTCATTAACTTCTGGGGAGAGCTTAAAGCGAGGATGCGACTTGGCAAAGGCAATATTAATTGCTTCTTCACGCTGGGCAACAAGCCCTACTAAACCTTCGGTAAAGCCAATTCTAAACTTGCCTACCGCATCAGGGTTTAACCCTGATGAGGCCATCAGTACAAAGTTATCTTGGCTATAATCGGCAAAATAAATGGAGCAGCACTGGGTATTCATGGCATCTTTTACCATTTTTACAAAGCACACTAACGCGTCGTCTAAATTCGCTTGTTGCGAAACAGACTCAGCTATCGTTCTGAGTGTTGCCAGCATACACTGCTCCTTTTTATGAAAAACTACCTTTTATTCCGCCAGTGATCTTTTTGTTGCTCTCGCTTATTAAAGGGCATAGCAAAGGGAGCAAACTCTTTCATAACACGTCGATAAACGTCCCTTTTAAACGACACAACCTGTCTAACCGGATACCAATAACTTACCCATCGCCAATCATCAAATTCCGGATGATGGGTTTTCAGTAAGTTAACATCTTCATCTTTACAGCGCAGTTTTAGTAAAAACCATTTTTGTTTTTGCCCAATACACACCGGACTTGAATCTCGGCGGATTAATCGTTTGGGTAATTTATAGCGTAACCAATGTTTTGAGCTTGCAACTATTTCTACATCTTCTGGTCGCAAACCTACTTCTTCGTGTAATTCACGGTACATAGTTTGTTCTGGTGTTTCACCATCATCAACACCACCTTGGGGAAATTGCCAAGAATGTTGACCATAGCGTCTGGCCCAAAACACTTGCCCCTGATTATTGCAAATTACAATTCCGACATTGGCACGAAAACCTTCGGCATCAATCACCTTAGTGCCTCATTTGTAAGTCGATTTTTTATGATTGTTCCACATTAGCTGCAATACGGCAAATACTATTACGTGCAAGCCTCGTTAACACCTTCACTTAAAGCAAATTAATGGCGAAATCCATTGCATGTGAATAACAAACTACACTGCCATACGTAAATACATAAAAACCACACTGTTTGTGCTGGTTACTCACAGCTTGTGCATAACTTTTGTAAAACACGCTCATTTACCAAACAAATCCACAATACAAGATCAAAAAAGTGATGTTCTCCACAGAATCTGTGGATAAACATGTTTATACATCTGTATTTATCCTTACAACAATTATAGACCTTAATTAAAACTGAACACCAAAAACAAAAAAAACAATGTAGTTCAGTTACTTAGTTAATTTTAGCGTTTTAAAGCAGTGCATAAAATTGCACCAACCACGGCACGTATAAAAATCAACCAACCGCTAAAGATATCCACTATCAAGCTAATTTGCTATCATGGCGTTGGTATTTATTCAACTAAATTAACAATATGCAACCTTTAAAACCTCATTCAATTAATCAACTAATGCAACGTGTCAATAATATTGCAGGGCTCACACTTGGACAACTAGCACAGCAGTACCACTTTAAAACGCCAGATGATTTATTGCGTGAAAAAGGCTGGACAGGTCAACTGATTGAGTATGTATTAGGCGCAACCGCTGGTTCAAAACCGCTCCCCGACTTTGAAGATTTAGGCATAGAGCTTAAAACATTGCCTATTTCATATAAAGGTAAACCGCTAGAAACCACCTTTGTGTCGGTCACCCCGCTAATGAATGTAACTGGCATGACGTGGCACACAAGTAGCGTACGTAAAAAGTTGAATCATGTTTTATGGTTACCTATTTTAAGTGAGCGCGATATCGCTCCTTTTGATAGAACCATAGGCAGTGGCTTTTTGTGGCAACCTTCCCCCGCGCAAGATGCACAATTGCAGCGAGACTGGGAAGAACAAATGGAGCTTATAGCTCTTGGTAGAGTTGATGAAATTTCAGGTCATTTAGGGGATGTAATGCAAATACGACCAAAAGCAGCCAATAGCCATATTGTTACCGATGCAATAGGCCCAAACGGACAAATTATAAAAACTCTGCCACGTGGCTTTTACTTAAAAACCAGTTTTACGGGTGATATTTTAAAAAAGCAATTTCAGCTTTAATTGATGAAAAGTAACTAACGTTAGGCTTGTTTAACCTAGATATTCGCACTGCTTGCTTAACGCCCGTAGCTCGATGCTCGTAGCCCGTTTCTTTGTTCCTTTTTTGCTATTTTTTACAAAAAATCCCCGCATAAGCGAGGATTTTTATAATCTTAAATATCAGATTCTGATTAGAGAATTACTGACCTTTAACTTCTTTTAAACCATTGTACGGTGCTTTAGCGCCTAATTGCTCTTCAATACGTAGCAATTGGTTGTACTTAGCAACACGATCTGAACGGCTTAATGAACCCGTTTTAATTTGACCTGCAGCAGTACCTACTGCTAAATCAGCAATAGTTGCATCTTCAGTTTCACCAGAGCGGTGAGAAATAACCACTGTAAAACCTGCATCTTTTGCCATTTTGATTGCAGCTAACGTCTCTGTTAATGAACCAATTTGGTTAAATTTAATTAAGATTGAATTGGCAATACCGTTATCAATACCGCGTTTTAAAATCTTAGTATTGGTTACGAATAAATCATCACCCACTAATTGAACTTTATCGCCCATTAGTTTGGTTTGGTGTGCAAAGCCATCCCAATCAGACTCATCTAAACCATCTTCAATTGATACAATTGGGTATTGCTCAGTTAAATCTTTTAAGAAGTGGTTAAACTCTTCAGATGTAAATTGCTTACCTTCACCTTTAAGGTCATAGATATTTGCTTCTTTGTTATAAAACTCAGAGGCCGCACAATCAAGTGCAAGGGTAATATCTTTACCAAGTTCATAACCAGCATTTGCAACAGCCACTTTAATAGCTGCAAGCGCAGCTTCGTTTGATGCAAGGTTTGGTGCAAAACCGCCTTCGTCACCAACAGCTGTTGAATGACCATCCGCTTTAAGTACTTTAGCTAGACTATGGAATACTTCAGCCCCCATACGCAATGCTTCACGGAAGTTAGTAGCACCCACTGGCTGAACCATAAATTCTTGAATATCTACTGAGTTATCAGCGTGCTCACCGCCGTTGATGATGTTCATCATTGGTAGTGGCATAGAGTAAACACCTGGCGTGCCATTTAAGTCAGCAATGTGCTCGTATAGCTCTACTTTTTTAGATTGTGCAGCCGCTTTTGCGTTAGCAAGTGAAACCGCTAAAATAGCATTAGCACCTAGTTTTTCTTTGTTTTCAGTACCATCTAAATCAAGCATTACTTGGTCTACATCACTTTGAGCAAGTGCGTTTTGACCTTTTAGCGCTTCTGCAATTTCATTATTAATGAAGCCAACCGCTTTTAATACGCCTTTACCTAAGTAACGCGCTTTATCACCATCACGTAATTCTAATGCTTCGCGAGTTCCTGTAGATGCACCTGAAGGTGCAGCAGCACGGCCCCATGAACCATCAGCTAAATATACCTCAGCTTCAACAGTTGGGTTACCACGCGAGTCCATAATTTCACGACCGATTACTTTTACGATTTCTGACATCTTGATTCCTCTATATTCCCAAAATGGTGAGTGCGGCTAACCTGAGTTTGGCTAGCCTTAGAAACAAAAAAGGCCGCGCATCATGCACAGCCTTTTTATATTACGAAGACGCTTTTTGATAGGTATGAGCCGCAGCTACAAACCCTTCAAATAGCGGGTGACCATCACGTGGTGTTGAAGTGAATTCCGGGTGGAATTGCGCTGCAATAAACCAAGGGTGATCTTTATTCTCAATAATCTCTACTAGTTTTTTATCTTCAGATAAACCTGTAAAGCTTAAACCAGCTTGCTCAAGTTGTGCTACAAAGTTGTTGTTAACTTCATAACGGTGACGATGGCGTTCAACAATTTCGTCGCTACCATACACATCATGTACTTTAGAGCCTGGTGTTAAATGACATTTTTGTGCGCCTAAACGCATAGTGCCACCTAAATCAGACTTTTCGTCACGTAATTCAACATTACCTTCGGCATCTAACCACTCAGTGATTAAACCAACCACTGGCGACTCTGAATTTGCGTTAAATTCAGTTGAGTTTGCATCAACTAAACCGGCAACATTTCGTGCGTATTCAATAAGCGCAACCTGCATACCTAAACAAATACCTAAGTAAGGCACTTTGTTTTCACGAGCATATTTTGCCGCTAAAATCTTACCTTCAACACCACGACCACCAAAACCACCTGGCACTAAAATAGCATCTAAGCGAGAAAGAACATCCGTTCCTTTGGTTTCTAAGTCTTGTGAATCAACGTATTGGATATTAATAGTTAAACGATTTTTTAATCCAGCATGTTTTAATGCTTCGTTTACTGATTTGTATGCATCTGGTAATTCAATGTATTTACCTACCATACCAATTGTCACTTCACCCGTTGGGTTAGACTCTTGATACAATACTTGTTCCCACTCAGCTAAATCAGCTTCAGGCGCGTCTAAATGAAAACGACGACATACAAAGTTATCTAACTCTTGCGATTTTAATAACGCAGGGATTTTATAAATACTGTCTACATCAGGCAGTGAAATAACTGCTTTTTCTTCAACGTTTGTGAACAATGCAATTTTTGCACGCTCGTTATTTGGCAGCTTACGGTCTGAGCGACAAATAAGAATATCTGGTTGAATACCTACCGAGCGTAACTCTTTAACTGAATGCTGAGTTGGTTTTGTTTTCACTTCACCTGCAGGGCCTAAAAATGGCACTAAGGTTAAGTGAATGAAAAGTGCGCGTTCACGACCAATTTCTGTGCCCATTTGACGAATTGCTTCGATAAATGGTTGTGATTCAATATCGCCTACCGTACCACCAATTTCAACGATTGCTATATCATGGCCTTCTGCGCCATCATAAACACGTTGCTTAATGTCATTGGTAATATGAGGAATAACCTGAATAGTTGCGCCAAGATATTCACCACGTCTTTCACGACGTAGTACATCTTCATATACACGCCCTTGCGTAAAGTTATTACGGCTGGTCATTTTGGTGCGAATAAAACGTTCGTAGTGACCTAAATCAAGGTCCGTTTCTGCGCCGTCTTCGGTAACGTATACTTCACCGTGTTGAATTGGGCTCATTGTGCCTGGGTCAACGTTGATGTAAGGATCCAGCTTTAGAATGGTAACATCTAAGCCACGGGCTTCTAAAATAGCGGCCAATGATGCTGCTGCAATACCTTTACCCAACGAAGAAACAACTCCGCCAGTAACGAAGATAAATTTTGTACTCATGCGAACCCTAGAATATCAGGAATTAAAAGGAATATAATACCCAAACAAGTGATTTTGGAATATAAACAAGACGGGGCGAAATTGTACCAAAACATAGCTAAGCAATCCAGCTATAAATAGCAAATCTGTGCACAAAAAACAGACATTTTTTATGTCCTTATTTATTTAATTTTTTTATTGCATCCCATGCCGCATCCATTTCCTCTAAAGACGCTGACTCAATACATTTACCCTGGGAAATTAAGTAATTTTGCACCTTTTCAAATCGTGCAGAAAACTTATCGTTGGCACTGCGAAGCAATTGCTCTGGGTCACGTTTAACATGACGTGCCACATTCACGGTAGCAAACAACAAATCACCTAGCTCTTCTGCTGTATGCGCTGAGTACGGGTTATGAGCTAAGGCTTCTTTGACTTCCTCAACCTCTTCACTCACTTTATCTATAGCGCCATGATAAGTAGGCCAATCAAAGCCTAAAGCGGCTACACGTTGTTGAATTTTTTTAGCTTTTGTTAAGCTAGGTAAACTGTTTGGTATATCTTGCCAAAGTGTTGAGCTTTTATCTTGGGGTCTAGTAGCACGCTCTTGTGCCTTTATTGCTTGCCATTGCGCAGCTAATTCGGCATCAGTTGTGGGTGTGTCTTGCGATGAAAATACATGCGGATGACGGCGCACTAGCTTCTCATTTAACGTGTTTACCACATCGTTAAAATCAAATAATTGCTGCTCTTGCGCTAGTTGCGCATAAAACACGATTTGAAATAACAGATCACCTAGTTCACCTTTCAGTTCACTTAAATCGTCGCGCTCAATACAATCAGCCACTTCATAGGCTTCTTCAAGAGTGTGAGGTACGATTGACGCAAACGTTTGCTTGAGATCCCAAGGGCATCCGCCCTCAGGGTTTCTCAGTGTTTGCATTATTTCGAGCAGTTGGCTTAAAGCCTCATTGTTAGCCTGATTACTGCCCTCGTTTTGCACTGTGTACCCCTTCGATCTGATGTAGCTTAGACAGCACTTTATTAGTGCCCTGTAAGTCATGCACTTCAATTTGCATCACAAAAATAGCAGTTTGAGTGCTATCAACCGTGTTTACGTTCATATTGAGCACATTAACTTTTTCATTGGCAAGTGCTGAGCTGATGTCACGAATTAAGCCAGAACGATCACTGGCTTCAATACGAATAGTTAAGGCGTAAGAGCTACTAATATCATCTGACCAACTCACTGAAATAACACGCTCAGGGTGCTTGTTTTTTAAATTACTAAACGAATCACAATCCTCTCGGTGCACCGCAATACCGCGTCCTTGAGTAATATAACCAATGATTTCATCACCAGGTACTGGGCGACAACAACGAGCAACATGGCTCATTAAACTGCCGACCCCATCCACTACAATACCGTTTTTATCACCAGTCACTTTACTAGGCGATTTGAAACGAATTACCGGCTCATGCTCTGTTCTGTCAGTAATAAAGTTAAGCATTTGGTTAAGACGAATATCGCCTGCGCCAATAGCGACCATTAAGTCATCAAGTTCTCTAAAATTAAAACGCTTTATAGCGGGGTCTAAATCTTTATAAGTTAGCTCTAATTTTTGTAACTCACTATCAAGAATCTCTTTACCCGCACTTAAATTTTTATCGCGGTCGAGCTGTTTAAACCAATGGTGAATTTTGGCTCTAGCGCGAGACGATTTAATGTAACCTAACGATGGATTTAACCAATCACGGCTTGGGTTTGGCTGCTTTTGGGTTAGTATTTCAACTTGGTCACCAGTGCTTAACTGATGAGTAAATGGCACTATTTTGCCAAATATTTTTGCACCAATACATCGATGCCCTACATTGGAGTGAATGTAGTAAGCAAAATCAAGAGGTGTTGCTCCCAGTGGTAAGTCAAAAATATCGCCTCGAGGGGTAAACACATAGACGCGGTCTTCAACCACTTGGTTTTTAAGCTCTTGTGCTAAGTCGCTGCCATCGACCACTTCTTCTTGCCATTGCAGTAACTTACGCAACCAGCTAATTTTTTGCTCATAGCCTGAACCACGCCCTGGTAATGCGCCTTCTTTGTACATCCAATGCGCGGCGACACCCAGCTCTGCATCTTGATGCATGTCGTGCGTTCGTATTTGAATTTCAACGGTTTTACCCTCAGGACCAAACACAACCGTATGAATAGATTGATAGCCATTTTGTTTTGGAGTCGCAACGTAATCGTCAAACTCTTTATTTAAATGACGCCAATTAGTGTGCACTATGCCTAGGGCGCCGTAGCAATCTTGTAATCGTTCAACCACAATTCGCATGGCGCGTATATCAAATAGCTGATCAAACTCGTAGTTCTTTTTCGCCATTTTTTTGTAAATGCTGTAGATATGTTTTGGCCTGCCGTACACCTCAGCTTTGATACCCGCTTCATGGAGGCGTTGTTTGACCTGTTCAACCATATCAACCATATACGCTTCACGGGCAAGGCGCTTATCATCGAGTTGCTTAGCAATATTTTTATAAATATCGGGGTGCAAATAACGAAAAGCTAAATCCTCAAGCTCCCATTTTAATTGACCAATACCAAGACGATTCGCAAGTGGTGCAAATATATCAGCGGTCTCTTTGGCGGCAACTACTCGCTCTTCTTCTGCGGCATCTTTGACGTTGCGTAAATGGCAAACCTGTTCGGCTAATTTAATCACCACAGCGCGCACATCTTCCACCATAGCAAGCAGCATCCGGCGAATATTATCGACTTGCACAGTGCCGTTGCCTTGATGAGCTAAGGTACTTATGGTCGCCATTTGTGACACACCTGTAAGCAGTACTGCAACATGGTTGCCTAAATGCTCTTCTACCGCATCAATGCTCACTACATCATTTAAATAATAAGGGGTTAAATAAGCAGTGGCTAAAGAGTCAGCATCTAAATTTAGCTCAACTAAAATCTCTACCATTTCTATAGCGGTATTTTGTCGCTCGCTGTTATCGCACGTTTGGCAAAGCTGCTGCGCTTTGTTGAGTAAGCTAATTTTTTCCTGAGACAAATCAAGAGATTCTACGCGCGAAAAAAAGTCACCCGCTTTGTCATGTTGATGAGATTGACGTGTCGCTACCATAATGCGCTTTACCTCCGTTGAAATAACGCCATAGTTTCGATATGCCCCGTGTGAGGAAACATATTCATTAGCCCTATTTTATTCAGCTCAAAACCGGCTTGCGAAATAATAGCGCTGTCACGGGCTAAAGTAACAGGGTCGCAAGAAACGTATAAAATCGCTTTAAACTGCGTTAATGGAAGCTGCTCTAAAACTGCCATCGCACCAGTGCGTGAAGGGTCAAGCACTAAAACATCTAATTCTTTATTAAACCACGGCGCTTTTTTAATGCTCGTGGTTAAATCAAAACAATGAAACTGGGTATTAGTAATAGAGTTAGTGTGCGCATTTTGTGTTGCTAATGCAACCGCCGAAGTCACGCCCTCAATTCCTGTTACTATTTTAGCTTGTTTGGCTAGCACTAAAGAGAAGTTACCAATACCACAAAATAAATCCAGAACATTTTCATCACCTTGAAGTGCTAACCAGTTTGCAGCTTGAAGCAGCATCGCTTGATTTACACTCGCGTTAACCTGAATAAAGTTACTGAGCCCAAATTCAAACGTTATATTTAACTGATCAAGTTTATAAAATGGCATAGCTAAATGTGAATGATCAATAGTATCACTGTCACTTTGCCACACTAATTGCCAATTATGAGCTATTACACTTTGCTCAACAAACGCCTTATCATGGGGTGAAATCGCTTTGGTATGGCGGATAACAATAAAATATTGTTCATCAGCGGCACATAACTGTAAATGACTAATACTATGCAGCGTCTTGTTTTGATTAATGACTTTATCAAATACATTAAATACATCGGCAAATACATCACTTAAAACTGGGCACTGATTAATACTAACAATACTTTTAGAAGCATTTGCTCTGTAGCCTACCCGCATTTTTTTTGCAGCCTTGTCGAACATAACAGCAATCCGAGCACTGCGTCGATAATGAGTTGCTTGGCTTAGCAGCGGAGCTTGCCAGTTTAAATCGGTTAATTTTGCAAACTTGGCAAATAATTGATTCACCGCTGCTTGCTTTTCAATTACCTGCTGTGTGGCATCTAAATGCTGTAGCTGGCAACCTCCACACTGGCTGTAATGCTCGCAAATAGGAACTGTGCGATATTCACTGGCTTTAATTATTTTAAGCGTATCAGCTTGGCTGTAACGTGCTTTATCATCAACTAACTTAGCTTTTACTCGCTCCCCAGGTAATGCTCCACTAACAAAACACACTTTATTATTGTACTTAGCAATACCACGGCCATGGTGATCCATTGCTGTAATATCGAGTTCAAGCGATTGCTGTTGTAGTGGTTTTTTCTTTGCTTTAAATATTTGTGCCATGAGGCATTACCTTAAAGGTTGATGAATTACGTCTCTACTTTGAGAATAGCTATGAGTATGTATATACTCACATTTAATAAAAATGATAATAATGCTCAGATTATGACCAAACTAGGCTTGCGCGATTCTGTTTTAACACTCACCCTGATCCCCACAGTGATCATTGGGCTATTACTAGGTGGTTATTTTACAATAAATCGTTACATTGAGCTTGATGAAATTTTATATCAACAAGGCACAACAATTTCTGAGCCTTTAGCGATTGCTCTTGAACAACCTTTACTGGAAAAAAATAAAAAACTACTTAACCGTGTTATTCGTTATACACATAACAAACACTCACCAGCGGTCAAATCAATTGCTATTTTTAATGATAACAACCAACTTATTATAACCAGTAATTATCATCGCTCGTTCGATACCTTAATTGAACAAACGCAAATTGACAGTTTTAAAGCCACACATGTTCAGCAAACTGAAGAGTTAGTGACTTTTTTTACCCCTATCATTAACCATACAACACCCAATAGCGACTGGAATACTTCTGAGTTTCAGACCACATTAGGTACCGTGGTGATCCAACTTAATCGCGACAAAGCTGTTATTGGTCAGCAACGCGCATTATTAGTCAGCGGTATTATTATTATTCTCGCCTTAGTATTAGCTGCTATTTTAGCACTAAAACTTAGCCGTATGTTTATGACACCGCTAAATAAGTTAGTACTTGCTACCGACAGGTTAATTGAAGGTAAAAGACAAACAGGCTTAACTGAGCCCATGAATGGTGAGTTTGAACTATTGCGTGAAGGACTCAATACCATATCCCACTCTATGGTGATGCAAAAAGACGAAATGCAAAAAAATATTGATCAAGCAACTAGTGATTACCGCGAAACGCTTGAGCAATACGAAACACAAAATATACAGCTCACTATGGCTAAAAAAGAAGCCCAAGATGCTAACCGCGTTAAGTCTGACTTTTTAGCAAAAATGAGTCATGAATTACGCACACCACTTAATGGGGTTATTGGCTTTACTCGCCAGCTTTATAAAACACCGCTAAATAAAAACCAAAAAGATTACCTTGATACCATTGAGCTTTCAGCAAACAGCTTACTGACCATTATTAGCGATATATTGGACTTCTCCAAATTAGAAGCGGGTGCTATGGAGCTAGAGTCAATTCAATTTCAATTACGCGATAGCGTAAACGAAGTGATGACATTACTGGCACCTAGCGCTCACGACAAACAACTTGAGCTTTCTATTTATATAAATCCTCAGGTGCCCGATCACTTAACCGGCGACCCCACTCGATTTAAACAAGTGCTTATTAACTTGTTAAGTAACGCGATAAAATTTACTGAAAAAGGCGCTATTAAAGTCGATATTAGCCATCGTTTATTAGATGAGGAGCAAACTTCCATTTTAGTGTCGGTTGCTGACACCGGGGTGGGTATTCCTGCCGATAAACAAGACGCGTTATTTACCGCCTTTGGCCAAGCCGACTCTAGTATTACCCGTAAATTTGGTGGCACTGGCTTAGGGCTTATTATTACTAAACATATTGTTGAAGCAATGAATGGCCGTATTACTTTAAATTCAGCTCCAGGCAGTGGCACATGCTTTACCTTTAATGGCGTATTTAGATTACCAAATCATGTATTTATCAACGATTTGCCTACCCAATCATTAATTGGTAAACGTGTGCTTTACCTAGAGCCACATAAGCATACTCATCATGCCGTTGTTTCATTATTACAAGAGTGGAAAATTAGCGTCACTCGATGTCATAGCGAAAGTGAATTTTTAGAGTGTATCGAGAAATCAGAGATTAATTTTGATATATGCCTGATTGGTCACATGGCATCGGTTGACGATATGCAGCGCTTAAAAAGCTATGTAAAAGCGGTTAGAGAATCAACCGATTATTTATATTTAATGCTCAATACTGTATCGCACAATATGCGTGAAGCTTTTATAGGCAGCGGTGCAGATGCCTGTTTAAGTAAACCGCTCAACCATCGTAAATTATGTGAGTTATTAGCCGCACCCTATCGACTTGATCACCCGGCGCATAACATAGATCAGCATGAACAAACTCTACTGCCATTAAAAGTATTAGTGGTAGATGATAACGACGCTAATTTAAAATTAATATACACCCTACTAAACGAACAGGTGGAATTGATTGATACTGCCCATAATGGTTCACAAGCTTATAGCCTAAGTAAAAGTCATAAATATGATGTGATTTTTATGGATATTCAAATGCCGATAATGGATGGCATTACAGCCTGTAAACTCATTAAAGAGTCATCTTTAAATGAAGATACACCTATTATTGCCGTAACTGCGCATGCACTCAATAGTGAAAAAGAACAATTATTAAAAGATGGTTTTGAAGGCTATTTAACCAAGCCAATTGACGAAGATATGCTCAATCAAGTTATTTGCGATCATAGCCCGCAATTACCTGTAAGCCGTGATAAGTCAAAAAACACATTTGAACATAGCACAGCGCCTTTTAATAGCACTCGGCTTGATTGGGCGTTGGCGCTGCAACGTGCTGGCGGTAAACCTGAATTAGCCAATGAAATGCTCAACATGCTGTTATTAAGCGTGCCCGAAACCCTAAACTTATTAAATCAAGCAATAGTCAGCAATGACTGCCCTCAAGTACTCAGCGTGATCCATAAATTTCATGGAGCGTGTTGCTATACTGGTGTACCAAAATTAAAAACATTGGCGGAAACGATCGAAACGTCACTAAAAAATGAGTGCGTACTTGATAATATAGAGCCCGAACTGTTTGAACTTCAAGACGAGCTGGAAAACTTACTTGTTGATGCCAACATTGATAACAACAATAAAAAAGACGAGCTGTAGCTCGTCTTGTCTATTGTTATTTACAATTCTAAGCGCGGGCTTCAAGCATTAAGCGTTTCATATCACGCACCGCTTTATCTAAACCATCAATCGCTGCACGGGCAATAATAGCGTGACCAATATTAAGCTCGTAAATCTCTGGCATCGCTGCAATTGGCTTCACGTTGTGGTAGTGCAAACCATGGCCGGCATTAACAATTAAGCCAATACTCGCTGCATACTTAACGCCTTGGCGGATGTGTTCAAGCTCTTTTGCTGTATCTTCATCGTTGGTGGCATCGGCATAGGCTCCGGTATGAATTTCAACATAAGGCGCACCACAGGCTTTTGCCGCGTCTAACTGCGCTTTATCGGCATCTATAAACAATGACACTTTAATACCGGCTTGCGTTAGAGTTTTAGTCGCTGCGGCTATTTTATCAATATTACCCGCTACATCTAAGCCGCCTTCGGTAGTAAGCTCTTCACGTTTTTCAGGTACTAAGCATACATATTCAGGTTTAACCTCAAGTGCAATCGCAATCATTTCATCGGTTACTGCGGTTTCAAGGTTCATGCGTGTTTGAATGGTTTTAGCCATCACATACACATCGCGGTCTTGAATGTGTCTGCGGTCTTCGCGTAAATGAATCGTAATACCATCAGCACCGGCATGCTCTGCAACACTGGCTGCATGGGCTGGATCTGGGTAAGAAGTACCTCGAGCTTGGCGAAGCGTTGCAATATGATCTACATTCACGCCTAGAAGAATATCTTTCATGTTTGTACCTGTGAAATTTGTTTATTGAGAGCTAATAAATAACTCACGACTTTTTAATGGCTTATTGCCCAATAATGGCTTTAATAAATAACGACTTAATTGCTTTGCCATATATAACACATCCGCTTGGCTAAAGTCATGATTTGCTATGGCATTAAGTTGTGAACCGGTAAATCCAGAACGCGTGTCATGTTGCACTAAAAACCCTACTTCTGCGAAGTAACTATACGTTTGTGCCTCGTCAATTGGCTCACCGTCAGCGTCAAAACTAAAATCGACTCCATATCCTAGCAGCTCTAACAATTGAAATTCATAAGAGCGCAGTACCGCTTGCATGTCAGTACCGCTATTAAGGTTTTCTAGATGTGTTTTATAAAGTTGAAAAACTTGATCAATGGGCTCATTAATCGGCACAATGCGATTAGTTAGCTCATTTAAATAAAAGCCACAATAAAGCTTATCACCAGTTAGAAATAACGGGTTGCCGTAGAGCTCAAATTTATTAATATATTTTAAATCGTATTTGCCGTTGTAATGGACGAGTAAGGATTGAAATGGTTGCAATTGGGCTTTGTGTTTAGTGGCCTGGCGGCCACTAACTCGTGCGAGCATTCTAAGCTGGCCAACGCCTTCTACCAGCATATCTAACATTACTTGCGAGTCACTGTAGGGACGTCGATGTAATAAATAGGCTTTGTAAAAGTCGCTGTCCATATTAGGCTATTCGATACTTATTAATCTTCACCGTAGCCTAAGCTTCTTAAGGCACGTTCATCGTCAGCCCAGCCCGATTTTACTTTAACCCATAGTTCTAAAAATACTTTATTTTCAAGCATTTCTTCTAGGTCTTTACGCGCTTCACGGCCGATCACTTTTAGCTTTTCGCCTTTGTTACCGATAACCATACGTTTTTGCGTTTCACGCTCAACCAAAATAAGGCCATTGATGTGCCAAACGCCGTTTTCTTGCCATTTAAACTGCTCTATTTCCACAGTCACTGAATAAGGTAGTTCCTCACCCATAAAGCGCATAAGCTTTTCACGGATCACTTCAGCAGCCATAAAGCGCATTGAGCGGTCGGTAACGTAGTCATCCGGAAAATAAAATTCGCACGGCGGTAAACGTTTAGTCACTTCTTCTTTGATCAGGTTAATGTTTTTACCCTGAGTCGCAGAGACAGGCATAATGCCTATAAAGTCAAACTTATCGCCTAAGAATTTCATGTGTGGCAGTACAAGATCGCGATCTTTCACTTGGTCAATTTTGTTAATAACTAACAATACCGGCTTGCCACTTTGGCTCACTTTGTTTAGTACCATCTCGTCATCGGCATTCCAATGGGTGCCTTCAACAACAAAAATAATCAGTTCAACATCGCCAATTGAGCTCGACGCTGCGCGGTTCATTAAACGGTTAATGGCGCGCTTTTCTTCAACATGCAGACCTGGGGTATCTACGTACACCGCTTGGTGTTTACCCTCGGTATGAATACCCATAATACGATGGCGCGTGGTTTGTGGCTTACGTGAGGTAATACTGACTTTTTGCTCAATAATCTCATTAAGCAAGGTTGATTTACCCACATTAGGACGGCCAACAATCGCAACCATGCCACAAAATGTGTCTATTTCGCCTTCATGAGGCTGTATTAAGGTATCAAGATTCATTTTTAAGTATCTTCAATGCTTTTTCGGCGGCTTTTTGTTCGGCTTTACGCCTTGAGCTGCCAACAGAAATAATGCTATCCATTCCATCAACGATACATTCAACCGTGAATGTTTGATTGTGTGCCTGACCTTTAGTGTCTACTACAGTATAGCCAGGTAATGATAGCTTACGAGCTTGCAAATACTCTTGCAGCAGGGTCTTAGGATCTTTTTGGTTAAGCCCTGGTGAAATAGCATCTAAACGTGATTCATACCACGCTAAAATAAGCTCGCCGCAACGATCAATGTCTGAATCTAAAAATACAGCGCCAATTATAGCTTCCACTGCATCTGCTAGGGTCGACTCGCGTCTAAACCCGCCACTTTTTAGCTCGCCAGGGCCTAAACGCAGGTAATCACCTAGCTCAAACTCAAGGCCAAATTCAGCTAACGTCTGGCCGCGAACTAAAGTCGAACGCATGCGGCTTAAATCGCCTTCACGTGCTTTAGGAAATTTAGCGTACAAGGCATTGGCAATTACAAAGCTCAAAATCGAGTCGCCCAAAAATTCGAGTCGCTCGTTGTGTTGACCTTTGTGGCTGCGGTGCGTCATTGCTTGCTCAAGTAGGCCTTGATCAGCAAATGTGTAGCCAATTCTTTTGTATAACTCTGTTACATTTTTTTTCATTGTTACTGAATATTACCTAGGCGTTCAAAACGAACACCAGTTGGAACCCATCCTGGTAAAATGTCATCTGGGCCATTATCAAATTCAAAACTCATCCATATAAAGACAGCTTTACCCACCAAGTTTTCTTTTGGTACAAAGCCCCAAAAGCGACTATCTTGGCTGTTATCGCGATTGTCACCCATCATAAAGTAATGATCAGCAGGCACCACCCATTCATCTGCAGGAGTGCCCAATTGCTGGTAGTAACGCCCTTTACGTTCAGGCGATTTTGGGTTGATTAAAATATCATGGCTAGAGGTCGTTAAATCTTCATTTAAACGCGCTAAAGCCATTGGGCCTTGCATAAATTCATCATCATTAATTAATTTAAAATCAATTTTATTGAATTCGTTGCAAAGAAGCGCGCCTTTTTGAACTTCGCCTTCTTCACATTTTGGTTGAATATACAAACGCTTATCGCGATAAACAATTTTATCGCCAGGTAAGCCTATAGCGCGTTTAATATAATCAACTCTTTCATCTAATGGGTATTTAAAAACAACAATATCGCCACGCTCTGGTTCGCTCACATCCACTAACTGGCTACGCCATACTGGGTCTTTAATTCCATAAGAATACTTTTGCACTAAAATAAAATCGCCTACTAATAAGGTTGGCATCATCGAACCCGATGGGATCTGAAACGGCTCAAAAATAAACGATCTAAAAATAGTGATAGCAGCAATCATCGGAAAAATCGACTTTGCTGTTTCAGTAATGACTGGCTCAGGCGCAATCAATGCTGCGGTTTCTTCATCAAGTTGGCCACCGGCAGAAGTCTGTGCAAGTGCCAAACGTTCTTGCCTTTTAGGGGCAAACATTAAGTGATCTATTAACCATATTAGGCCTGAGCCTAAGGTTAATAACACCAATAAAACTGAAAAGTAGCCAGCCATTTATTATCCCTTTATTTTTTATTTACCAACTTTTAAAATGGCTAAGAACGCTTCTTGAGGCACTTCAACGTTACCAAGTTGCTTCATTCGCTTTTTACCATCTTTTTGTTTTTGAAGTAATTTTTTCTTACGACTCACGTCACCACCGTAACACTTCGCGATTACGTTTTTACGAAGCTGTTTCACTGTTGTGCGCGCGATTACATGCTGACCAATTGCTGCTTGAATCGCAATATCAAACATTTGACGTGGTATAAGCTCTTTTAGCGCATCAGCAAGCTGACGACCACGAGACTGCGCGCTATCGCGGTGTACAATAATAGCAAGAGCATCAACACGCTCGCTATTGATGAGTATATCTACACGAACCATGTCTGAGGTTTGGAAGTGCTTAAAGTTATAATCAAGCGACGCAAAGCCACGACTGGTTGATTTTAACTTATCAAAGAAGTCCATTACCACTTCAGCCATTGGCAGTTCGTACGTTACTGCAACTTGCTTACCATGGTAGCTCATTTTAGTTTGCATACCGCGCTTATCAACACATAAAGTGATTACGCTACCTAAGTACTCTTGCGGTACTAAAATATTAGCCTCTACTACTGGCTCACGTATTTCTAAAATATCGTTTACCGCTGGTAGGTCCGACGGGTTATCTATTTGTGTAGTGCCCTCTTTAGTCACTACCTCATAAATAACCGTTGGTGCTGTGGTGATTAAATCAATGTCGTATTCACGCTCTAAGCGCTCTTGAATAATTTCCATATGCAGCATACCTAAGAAGCCACAACGGAAACCAAACCCTAACGCGGTTGAGTTTTCTGGTTCAAAGAATAACGACGCATCGTTTAAGCTTAGTTTGTTAAGTGCATCGCGGAATGACTCGTAATCATCCGACGCAATTGGGAACATGCCCGCATAAACTTGTGGCTTAATTTTTTGAAAACCAGGTAAGCGCAATGGTGCCGCATTTTTTTGATGAGTAATGGTATCGCCCACCGGTGCACCGTGTATTTCTTTAATACCTGCAATAACAAACCCTACTTCACCTGTACGTAAAATACCGGTGTTAGTTTGTTTAGGCGTAAAAATCCCCACATGATCTGCGGTATGTACGTTCTCGTTTGACATGATTTTAATTTTGTCGCCCGCGCGAAGTTCGCCATGTTTGATACGCACTAGCGATACAACGCCTTGGTACGGGTCAAACCAAGAATCAATAATTAGCGCTTGTAATGGCTCGTCTTTATCACCAACGGGTGGCGGTACATCTTTAACGATCATTTCAAGTACTTCGGCAATACCTACACCTGTTTTAGCACTACATTGCACGGCATCAAGGGCATCAATACCAATGATATCTTCGATTTCTTCGGCTACACGTAATGGGTCGGCTTGCGGTAAATCAATTTTATTTAGAACCGGTATAACTTCTAAGTCCATTTCAATGGCGGTATAACAGTTAGCCAATGTTTGTGCTTCAACACCTTGGCCAGCATCAACAACCAATAATGCGCCTTCACAGGCAGCTAGTGAGCGTGATACTTCATAAGTAAAGTCAACGTGCCCAGGAGTGTCGATAAAGTTGAGCTGGTAGGTTTCACCATCGTTTGCTTTGTAGTTTAACGTTACACTTTGCGCCTTGATGGTAATGCCACGCTCACGTTCAATATCCATTGAATCTAGAACCTGCTTCTGCATTTCACGGTCGGTTAAACCACCACAAACTTGGATCAAACGGTCAGAAAGGGTCGATTTACCATGGTCAATGTGGGCGATGATCGAAAAATTACGGATATGCTTCATAAACTGGATTCTAAACTTCTATTTTAAAGGACTAAGGTCGCATGCCTAAATAACTTGAAAATACTTGCTGTGCATTTTCAAGTTACTGTGGCATAAAAACGCAATTTTACATTTAATTGGCGTCAATCACCATCTATTTGAGTTAAAGGAAGGCTAATTGGATGAATTTTTATCACTTTAATCTCATGTCTAAGTGATTTCACCCATGTTTTAGCAATTAAGAAGCCGGTGATGCCACCTAATATCGCAGCTAAAATTTGCCAGCCTTCGGCTAATTGTATTAATTCACTAGCCAATAAGGCGAATATTAAACTTAAAAATAAGGGCAGCATGTAAACGGCAAAGGCATGTTTTACAACATGGCTGTCATCCAGTGACAAGGTCACTTTTTGCCCCACCTCTAATTGCGTTTCAAATTTGTAGGGCAAGGTTTTTTTGGCAGTACCAAATAACTTACTAAACACTTGAGAGCCACAACGTCCATTACAGCCTTCACATGCCTGTTTTTGTTGGGCTTCTAAATGCGCAACGTGGCCACTAAGGGCCACGACGGTTAACGTTTGTTCTATCATTTATAACGCCCGTGAAACAGACTCAGCAATCGCTTTGGCGCTCATGGTTGGTATATTCCCCACCACAGACACATCAAAATTTCCGCCGTTGTGCACATAAATAGTGGTGGCTCCTGAGGTCAGAGCTCCGCTTAAACGCTTACCTGGTAGTGGCCGTTGTATAAATACTGAGACCTCAACAAATCCATCAGAGAATAAATAGTAATCTGTTAATTCATTGTTTAAGTCGAGCTTATGTCTATCGGACTTGAGTAATTCAAACCCTTCAGGTAGCCATCCAATAGTCCAATTCATAGCATTTGCTTTGCTTTGTTCATCAATTGAATTAGCGGGTAATGGTGTTGGAAAATTACGATTAAGTACTTCTAATAATAAGCTTGCCGGTTGCTCAGTTACGCTAATATGGGTAAGTTGTAATTGCTCTAGCGCTTCGCCTTGGTGATTCACATAGGCGGCTTTCAACAATAAAGACGACTCAGTATCAATCCAAATCCAATAGTTATATTTGTCATCGTTTTTAGATTCAATTCGAACCAGCTGAGCAGGACGCCCCGCAATACGGCCTTTACCACCAAGCACAAAATCATAATGCGCACTTAAGCGGTTAATATCTTTAAATAAGACTTCTGGGATGGGGCCTGCAATCGAGTCAGTTGTTAACGAGTAAGGTTCTGATTGTGGCTCAAAGTAGGTAACTTGATCGTCAATGCGGATCATTTCAAGGCCTGCACCATTAAGCAAACTTAAATGCTCTAGCTCTATATCACCTTGTTTAGCATGCACCCAGCGGTAGGGCTCCATACTTTTACCCTTAACAACAACAAAAGAGGCGTCGAAATTACGAGTGTGAACTGCACTGGCCATTTCAAGCAGTAAATCTTTAGCAGGGTTTGTGTCATTGGCAAAAGTATTAAAACTCAGCACCAATGACATAATAAAAGTAATTACTTTCATCTAATTAGTTTTTTTCCTCTGGGGATGTTTCATCTGTTTTAGCTGTTTTTAACGAATGAGCCACTCGCGCTTGACGTTGATGTTCAAGTACTAATGCGCCAATGCGTTGCTGCTGAAGCTCTCGTAAACCTTGCTCTGCGTTATCAAGTGCAGGTGCTGATGAGTAGCTTACAGGCGACGCCATGCCGGTTAACGGCGTGGTTTGCAATAAAGGAATTTCGTTTTGCACAGCATCTTCACCTTGCGGTAAGGTGTTCACGCCAACGATAGTAAACATTGCTACGCTCGCAGCAATTGCTAATTGAGCAACCGGTTTACGCCAATTAAACGCCACTACTTTATTATCTGTTTCGGTATTAGAAGCGGTAGCCACATTGTCAGACTGACTAAAGTCTGCATAAACGGGCTCGCTCTCAAGTGCTAACGAAATGCGTTCGCTAATATCAAAGTCCATATTATTGTTATTTTCTTTAGCTCGCATTGCATCACCAATTAACGCGTAACGGCCAAACGTAGCTACATCATCCGATGCAATAGTTGCATCCTTTAATGTTTGTTCACCGTCAAGTAATGCTGATAACGATTCGTTATCTAAGCGGTTAACGTGTGCTTTTGTCATACTAAGACTCGCCTATCAATGGGTTTAATTTATTATCAATTGCTTCACGGGCACGAAAAATACGCGAACGTACCGTCCCGACTGGGCAATCCATAACCACGGCTATTTCTTCATAGCTCATACCCTCAATTTCTCTAAGAGTAATCGCGGTTTTAAGATCTTCAGGCAAACTATCAATCGTATTAAAAATAACAGCGCGGACTTCTTCGCTTAATAGTAAATTTTCAGGTGACGCGTTAGAACGCATTGAATCTGCACCTTCATAAAACTCGGCATCGTCAGCATCTATATCATTTGCTGGCGGTTTACGCCCTTGAGCCACTAAATAATTTTTAGCACAATTAACGGCGATACGGTAAAGCCAAGTATAAAAAGCACTATCACCACGAAAGTTTGGAAGGGCACGATACGCTTTAATAAACGCTTCTTGTGCTACATCAGCAATGTCACCTTGATTTGATACATAACGAGAGATCAAACCGGCTATTTTGTTCTGATACTTCTTAACTAATAGGTTAAAGGCGTTTTTATCTCCCTGCTGGACCCTTTTCACTAACGCTAAATCTAATTCCTGCTCGCTCATTCGAGCCGGTACTCCTCTGATTGATTCTTGCTTATTATTCATAGTGTCGCCATTGTTCACACCTACTCTGACCCCTAGATGAATAAAAAGTTCTGACTCATATTGTTTTTTTATAAAATAGCTACAAATTACGCGTTTATACGCTAAAACCACTTAGTAGTAGTTCAACAAATATGGTACAACTATAAGTATTAAAAATAAATATTGCTCTATCTGAGCATTGTAACCGCAAAGTACCTCACAGATGAACCAAAATAAACATCACATTACCGATGTCGCTATTATTGGTAGCGGCGCAGCAGGCTTATCACTTGCTTTATCTTTGGCTAATTACTGTAACGTTACCGTGATCAGTAAAGGTGAATTAACCGAAGGTTCTACTCTTTATGCCCAAGGCGGAATTGCCGCTGTTTTTGATAAAAAAAATGACAGTATAGAGTCTCACGTTGAAGATACCTTAGATGCCGGCGGCGGTTTGTGTGACAGAGAAGCTGTTCATTACACTGCCAGTAATGCGCATGACTGCCTACAATGGTTGATTGACCAAGGCGTGCCTTTTGATATGGAATTTGATAGTAAAGGTAAAGAGCGCTTTCATTTAACCCGTGAAGGGGGTCATAGCCATCGACGCATTTTGCATGCTGCCGATGCCACTGGCAAAGCAGTCCAAACAACGCTGATTAGCCAAGTTCAAGCGCACAGCAATATCACCTTGTTAGAGCATTACAATGCGATTGATTTAATTACTGATAAAAATATCGGTAAAACGGGGTCACATGTTCACGGTATGCATGTGTGGAATAAAAAGGCCAAAAAAGTAGAAACCATTGGCGCAAAATTTGTTGCCCTAGCAACGGGTGGCGCAAGTAAAGTGTACCTTTACACCTCTAACCCTGATGTTTCTAGCGGTGATGGCATAGCAATGGCATGGCGTGCAGGGTGTCGCGTTGCTAATATGGAATTTAATCAATTTCATCCAACCAGTCTTTACCACCCGGAATTACAAAACTTTTTAATTACCGAAGCAATGCGTGGTGAAGGGGCCTATTTAAAACGCCCTGATGGCACTCGCTTTATGAAAGAGTTTGATGAACGAGAAGAACTCGCTCCGCGCGATATTGTAGCGCGCGCTATCGACTTTGAAATGAAACGCCTTGGCGCAAATTGCTTATATTTAGATATTAGCCATAAAGACAAAGATTTTATTATTGAACACTTCCCTACTATTTACGCTAAATGCTTGAGCGTAGGGCTTGATATAACCAAAGAGGCAATTCCGGTTGTTCCTGCTGCGCATTATACCTGTGGTGGCGTAATGACCGACTTTAATGGCAAAACGGATTTAGCAAATTTATACGCTGTGGGTGAAGTGGCTTATACCGGCCTGCATGGTGCTAACCGCATGGCAAGTAACTCATTATTAGAGTGCATTGTATTTGCCCATGCAGCAGCAAAAGACATTTTGAGTAAAATAGAGACTGCACCCGCGCTGGCTGATTTACCTAGTTGGGATGAAAGCCGTGTATCTAACTCAGATGAAGAAATTGTCATCACTCATAACTGGCATGAGCTACGATTATTTATGTGGGATTATGTTGGGATTGTACGTTCAACTAAACGCCTTGAACGTGCGCTGCATCGTGTTGAACTGCTACAACAGGAAATACACGATTATTACGCAAACTTTAGAGTAAGCAATAACTTACTTGAGTTACGTAACTTAGTACAAGTTGCCGAGCTTATAATTAGAAGTGCTATGGAACGTAAAGAAAGTCGTGGACTACACTTTACTATTGATTATCCAGAGCAAAATGAGAACCCAACGCCCACTATTTTGACTCCTCTACGTAATTAATTGCTTCAAGCGTTGCCCGTTTCAAGCGCGCATAGCTTTGCTTATCAACACTATTGGCTGAGATAATCAGCCAATAGTTTTTACTAAAGCCATTAATATACAGCCACACACTCTGACCAAGTAACCGGCTTTGGTTACTAATGAGCCCTTGAATTTGCCTGCCTGATCCTTCAAAACGAAATTGATCCTGCTCTAAAAGTATAATGCCTTGCTGTGGTTGAGCAGCCACGATTTTTCGCCAAACAATAATGCCAGCAAGTGTATTAAGTGCAATACAAAAAAGAGTTGCCACCACCGAGTTCATAAATAGGCACAACACTAAAGTCAGCACACAAAAAAAGACCACAATCGGTTTGTGGTCTGTTTTATTATCTGTAACGGTAAATCTATACACGAACTCGGTCTAAAATTAGCTGAACCATGCTGTTTAGCTCTGCGTCTTTACATTCTTCATGGCCCATAAACCAAGCGAATAAATCTGGGTCTTCTTGCGTTAATAGACGCTGAAAAATCGCTTGCTGTTTAGCATCTAACGAATCATAAGCTTCTTCAACAAACGGCATAAACAAAACATCTAGCTCTAACATGCCACGGCGACAAGCCCAACGGATACGTGCTTTACTATGTATTTCAACCATTTTAAACCTCATATTTAATTAACTCGAGTTTACCAAATACGCGTTAATTTAACAGCACTAAGTTATAAAAACATCGTCTGTTAGTCGCTGTACCATACGCTTTAACTACGTTATTATGTGGCCTCATTTGTTATTGCAAAGAAGGTGTTTATGTCTCAGGTTTATGCATGTCCTTTATCACATCAGGTTATTAGCCTCTCAGGCGCAGATAAATTATCGTACCTACACGGACAAATCACTCAAGATCTAAATAAACTTAACAACGATAACTTTTTGTGGGCAGGTCACTGTAGTGCAAAAGGTAAGTTATGGGGTGTATTTAAGCTATTTTCTTATCAACAAAGTTACTTTTTAACAGGCTCAAGTGCAGAAGTAGAACGCTCTCTTGCTGAATTAAAAAAATATGCTGTATTTGCAAAAGTTGAAATTAATAAAGCCTCAGAGCGATTAATTGGTTTACTTGGTGATGACCTAACAGGCTTACTCACACAACTCGACATTCACTTTAGCGATGACGCCACGGCTTGTGACTTCGCTCACGGTAAAGCTCTTAAGCTTGGATCAAACCGCATTTTACTAATGGTTGATAGCCAATTTTGCCTACCTGACGATGTGTCGACCCTCGATGACGATGCGCTATGGCAGCAAGCATCCATACTTGCTGGTGAACCGCAATTAAGTGTTGATGCGATTGATGAATACGTACCGCAAATGGTTAACCTGCAAGCCATTAACGGCATTAGTTTTAAAAAGGGTTGCTACACAGGCCAAGAAACCGTTGCACGTATGAAGTATCTGGGCAAAAACAAACGTGCCATGTATATCGTCTCTGGGCAAAGCGAAGGACGACTTGATGAGCCTGATATTGAAACCCAATTAGGTGAAAACTGGCGCCGCGCAGGTAAACTTATTGCGCAAAGCTATAATGAACAAACACATACTTTAACTGGTTTGGTCGTGTTGCCAAACGATACTGATATCGATCAGACTCTTCGTGCAAAACACACCCCTTCGGTAGAGCTAAACATTCTGCCTCTACCTTACTCTCTTGAAGATGAATAATAGGAATGACTATGATCGTTGCAGCAAATAAAGTGGTAAAAATGCATTACTCTGTTTTAGATAATGACGGCAATACCATTGATAACTCATTTGGCGGTGAGCCATTAATTTTTATCGTTGGTACAGGCTACCTGATCTCAGGGCTTGAAAACGCGCTGCAAGGCAAGCAAGCTGGCGATACACTAAGCGTAAAAGTGGAGCCTGAAGAAGGTTACGGTGAGCGTCATGATCACTTAATGCAAGCCGTACCAAAATCAATGTTTGAAGGTATGGAAATTGAAGTGGGCATGCAATTTCGTGCAACCACCGATGACGGCGACCAATCAGTAATGATCATCGATATTCAAGACGAAGAAGTGATTGTTGATGGTAATAACCCACTTGCCGGTATTACACTTAACTTTGATGTAGAAATTTTAGAAGTACGCGATGCAACAGCCGAAGAGCTTGAGCATGGCCACGTACATGGCGAAGGCGGCTGTGGCCACGAGCACTAAAACCCGCTTAGTAAAATTGCTATAAGTTTATAAAAAAAGCGCCTTGGGCGCTTTTTTTATAGCATATTATTCTGTGTTCGTAATTTGGCTTGAGGCTCTGCTGCTGGCATTTCAACAGGGGTTATTTTATCTTCAAGCGCAGCAACTAATCCTGCTTGGTCATTTGTGCCTAAGCGATACTGGGTGCCATCTTTAAGCGTTAATTGCACCGCACTAAAGCCTGATACCGTATAAATCCACCCATCGTGTGTAATGCGAATACCAATACCATGGCGGTATGAGTTTTGTACTGCTTTTACATCAACAATATCTTCTAATGCTAACTTTTGGCCAGCAACACCAGGGCCAAATGCCCAGCTAATATGGGTTTCATCAACTTTAATGGTTAAACCGTGGAACAAAAAGCCCACCAGCACTAAAATACCAGCAAATACGATTAACGGGGCATCGGCACCAATTAAGTTCCATGCAAGCGCAACAAAACCGCTGATCCATGCTAATACTACAAATATAAATACCGCATACTGCTTATGCTGATACATAACACTCTCTATTAAAAAGTTAAAAAATTAAAAACTGTACACTAAGGTTGCACTGAGCTCTGAATCGTATTTAAGCTTATCTTCTTCAGGCTTAGAATTATAACGATACATATAAGCAAACTTAAGCGATACCGCGCCAACCACTTGGCTAATTAATGCCGTTTCGGACTTTAACCGAGAGTTAAGCCCAGACAAAGACTGTTCTATACTGATATCTTGATTAAATCGGGTACGCTTAGATACTAACCTCTCCCACTGCATTGCAATACGAAGTAAATAACCCATTTTGTCTTTATCGTCGTCAAGTGCTGTTGACTCATCATCAGCAACTGAGCGATATAAACCTGGGCCAATGTCTATATCTACTTTATTTTTAACCCCTTGATAAACACGTGCACCATAACCGGTTGCTATCGTACTTTTAAAATCAAGACCGCTAAATTGATCTTCCTCATAATCCCCGTAAATAAAGAACGACGAGTTTTTAACCCCTACTTTATAGTTACCTTGTGCAGAAACAAACACCCGATTAGCAGTAACATCCGACTCGCCCGTTTCTTCGTTTTCATCACGTTTGTACAAGGAGTCTATTTTGAATTGATTTCGCCAGTTTTCAAAATCTTGATAAAGATTCCCTTTAAGCTTAAAACTGGTGGAATTAGTGTTACCTTTACTTAAAATAAAACCAAATTCGGTATCGCCGTACAACACTTCGCCTTTGTGTAACTCATGAATTTCTTCATCTGAGAGTTCCCCATATTGATGAAAATCTTCAAAAGGATCAACAGCCCAGCTAAAGCAGCTAAATAATAAAAGCAGTAATACAAAGAAGCATCGCAAAATACGTTCTCTTGCAAATGGCAATAACAAAAAAGCAGAGAGGTGGTTATTCACTTTCTTTCCACAAAATATGACAAAAAGGCGCGTCTTTATCACGGCTAATTAGAATTTTCGCAAATAGTACGTCTTCGTTATCAAACTCAAGGCCCACTAATACTTGAATAAAATGCTCAGGTTCAATTTCTAGGGCAACAAAGTCTTGCCACTGTTCATCGGGCTCATCTTCTTCAATAAAGCCTAGTTCTTCACGGTGTAGGTTAAATTCTTCAACATCTTTGTCGCTTAAATTATTGGGAGCCAGCTCTAAAAAAATATCATAAGCTTGATGAGTTGCTTCTTCTACCGTAAATAAACGTGGACCTGACATGAATGGTTAACCTCTGAGCTTTTAAGTGGCAATCATAATATCAAAAGTTGCTAGGGTTTTGATAAAAAAAACACGTTAATTACTGACTTTTTTATTTATTCCTAATACTTATAGATATTATTAAATTGGTTAGCACACGGGTCTGTTGACCTTCGAAGATTAAATAGCCATCAAAGATAGCTAGCCCCACGTGTATTAAAAAATTCAGTTTGTTTTTATTCACCTTCACCCACTTTACTTAACATCAATAAAAACATAAGCTCAAACAACAGGTCAGAGGAGTGAACAATGATAAAATTAGAAAAAAAACAGGGTATCGCTACCGTCACATTACATCGCGTAGAAAAACAAAATGCCTTAAGCTTTGCTATGTTTGTTGAGCTTAACAAAGTGATTAAAAATATAAAAAAAGACGCCAGTATTCGTGCGGTTGTATTAACCGGAGAGGGCGAACACTTTTGTGCTGGGCTCGATATTAACGCGGTTATGGCCTCGCCATTCAATATCATAAAGCTCCTATTCAAATGGCTTCCTGGTAATCAAAACCTAGCGCAAAAAGTCGTACTGGGCTGGCAGTCGTTGAGTGTGCCTGTAATTGCTAAAATTAACGGAAACTGTCTTGGTGGTGGCCTGCAAATAGCACTTGGAGCTGATTACCGAATTGTTCATCACGATGCCAAACTTGCCATTATGGAAGCGCGCTGGGGGTTATGCCCCGACATGGGCGCTAATGTTATGCTTGCAGGCTTAGTTAAACGCGACCAAGCACTTTGGCTAGCAAGTCATGCTGACCCCATTAGTGCTCAACATGCTTTTGAACTCGGTTTAGTAACAAAAACAACCGACGATACCGATAAAGCAACTAAAGAAATGCTTGATACATTACAAGCACGTTCACCTGACACATTAGCAGCAATAAAACGTGTAACTCAACAAAGCTATAAAGCCCCAGCTCGAAAAATACTCGCCAAAGAAACATGGAGTCAAATTCGCTTATTAATCAACCCTAATACTAAAAAAGCCATCGCTAAAGCAAAAGGTAAAACTGATATTGAGTTTGCAAACGCCAAACGCTGGTAATACTAAGGCACAATGCACAAAACAGCGTTATTTGTTAAAGTGATAATCCTCTATTTTATTGAGTCGTCGCCATGAAATACCTTTTAAGTAGCGCTATCATTTTGCTTTGCTTGGCAGCGGGCAAACTTATTATGCACTTTATTGATGCCAGTTTTCCTGCGCCACTGTTAGCAATGGTTATTTTACTGGTTTTACTTTTATCAGGTATTGTTAAAGAGCAGCATCTTACCCCGTGTGCCTCGCCTATTTTAAATGTAATGCCTATTTTCTTTATTCCTGCAGGCGTTGGGTTTATTGAACACTTAGCACTTATAAAAACCCATTGGCCTTTCTTAACCGCCGTTATTTTATTAGTCCCCTTGAGTAGTTTAATTTTAGTGGCAAGCCTAGTAAGTTACTTTAAAGGTAAAACTAATAATGACTGATTTCAGTAGCGCCATTTTTAGCCTTGGCTGGTTAACTATTCCATTTATTATTATCCTTTTTATTGCACTAAGGGCAGTTAATCTTAAAATCAATCAGAGTATTTTAAAGTCATTAACCAACCCCGTTTTTTTAAGCATCGGCATTATTGCCTTACTACTCGTTAACCTTAAATTACCCTATTCACAGTTTGCATCGCATAGTCGGTTGTTAACGTGGTTATTGGAGCCGGCCATAGTCGCTTTGGCCTTGCCGCTATATCAGCAATTTATGCACGTACGTAAAAACTTTTTACTTATTTTAGTTGCCTGCAGTATTGGCATTATTAACGCCACACTGGTAGCTTTTGTATTAAGCGTTTTATTTGCTGTCCCCTCGCAACTGAGCGCCTCAGTTGCCGCACTCAGCGTTACTACACCTATTGCATTACTTGTCACCGACTCACTTGGCGGGATCAGCTCGCTAGCCGCTGCCATGGTAATTTTTATTGGTTTGCTTGGGGCTTTATTTGGGATTTTATTATTAAAACTAATTAAAATATTTAACTTTGAGGCACAAGGAATCGCAATCGGTACCGCGTGTCATGCTATAGGCACCGCGGCTGCAATTGCCGAGCATCCAAAAATAGGGGCGTTTTCATCGGTGGCTATGGCGTTGAGTGCGTTATTAACTGCTGTAATTGTGCCAATAATGTATCCAATTTTGGTTAACACTTTGTTATGATAAGCAGATAAAACACTATCGCTAAAATAGAGTCGACATGATCAGTTCTGAAATTCAGCAATTTGAAAAGTACTACGCCCTACTTACTGAATATTTAGTTACCTACAGTATGCAAATTGTCGGCGCTATTTTTATTCTACTGGTTGGCCTGTGGGTAGCGAAAAAGCTCGCTGCAGGTGTTGCCAATTTGATGACGCGACATAACGTCGATATCACCTTAACTAACTTTGTTAGTAATGTCGTTAAAGTATTACTGATCATTATGGTGATCATAATTGCGCTTGGTAAAATTGGCATTAGTGTTACCCCGTTTGTTGCTGCAATAGGTGCCGCTTCTTTAGGTGCTGGCTTGGCATTACAAGGCATGCTTTCTAATTATGGCGCCGGGCTTGCAATTATTGCCACGCGGCCATTTGTGGTGGGCGATACCATAGAAATAAAAGGCGTTAGCGGCCAAGTAAAACTCATTGAGCTGGGTCACACCGTATTAATTAATGAAGAAAAAGTAGAAATAACGATTCCCAATAAGCATATCGTTGGCGAAATCCTACATAACTCATTTAGCTACTCCTTAGTAAAAGGTGAAATAGACATAGCCTACAGCGCCTGTAGTGATACCGCGATTAACCTAATTGAAAACGCATTAGCTAATCACGAACTGGTTGCTAAACAACCCAATGCACAAGTTGGCATAGAACGCTTTGCAGATAGCGGCGTAACTATTAGCTATCGATACTGGGTTCCTACCACTAAAATTATTGAAACTAAGCTCGCTATTAACGCCAGCGTGTATAAAGCAATTAACAATGCCAATATAGAAATTCCGTTTCCACAGCGCATTGTTACACTTAATAAAAATAACTAGCACTACTAATGTAACTAAAGCAAAAAGCTAAATGCACTTATAACTATAAAAATGAGCCAATTATGCATCAACCGCCCTTTTATTTAGGTGAATGGCAAATCACCCCAGCCAGTAACACCATTCAACGCGCTGAGGAACAAAAACAGCTAGAACCCAAAGCCATGGATGTGTTGCTGTATTTGTGTCAAAACCAAGCAGAGATTGTGAGTAGCGACGCGTTATTAACTCACTGCTGGGCAAACACAGAAACCGGCGATAACCCTCTGCATAAAACTATCACTCAACTTCGAAAAGCTCTGGGTGATAAGGCAAGCGCCCCGCAATACATAGAAACCATACGTAAACGTGGTTATAGGGTTATTGCATCGGTTGAGTTTCCATTAGCTGATGACCTCCCCAGCGAAGTTAATACATGGCAAGGCGGCTCTCCTTTTTTAGGTTTGAGTGCATATAACCCAACCGATACCCACTTATTTTTTGGTCGTAATCACGCCATCAGCAAGTTATTAGAGAGCGTATCAAACCAAGTAACATTGCAGCGCGCATTCTGTTTAATCCTTGGCCCTAGTGGCACGGGTAAATCATCATTAGTTAATGCGGGTATATTGCCAAAGCTGCTCGACGAGCGAGGCTATAACGGCATTAGAGTAATGTCGTACACCCAACTCGACTTTGCAGATGTAGCTGAAAATAGGCTGTATTTAGATCTCGCCTCAGCCATGCTAGATTGGGATATTAACGACATTCCAGTATTTACAGGGCTAAGCGCACAAACGCTGGCACAGCAACTAGAACATGATATAGATAATGTTATTAGTTGCTTAAAAAGTACAATTGAAAATACCCAAACAGCAGCAAAAACGCCGCAATTGTTTTTGTTTATAGACCGCTTAGAAGTGCTACTTTCCTCACCGCTATTTAGTAACGACACCCGAGGTCATTTTTTATCTGTTATTGAGCGTTTAGCGACCTCTAAAGCGGTGATTGTATTTAGTGCCTGTCGTAACGATTTTTACCCTTTAGTGGTTGAGCAGCCAAGCCTTATGGCCGGCAAAGCTCATGGCGCGCATTACGATTTAACCCCGCCAAATCGCCATGAACTACAACAAATTATTCGCTTGCCAGCGTTAACCGCTAATTTAACGTTTTCACAAGACCCAAACACTAAAACCCCGCTGGATGAAATACTTTGCGCCGATACCGCCAATAATCCAGATGCACTGCCCATGCTGCAATACACACTGCAAGAGCTGTATTTACAGCGCAGTGATAATAATGAGTTATTGCACAGTGTATATGAAAAACTCGGCGGTATTGAGGGTGCCATTGGTAAAAAAGCCGAAGAAGTATTTATAGGGCTTTCTCAAGCGCAACAACAGCAACTAAAAAGCGTGTTATCGCAATTAGTAACGCTAAACCCAGATGGTAAAACCATTACGAGCCGCGCAGCCCGCTTGCAAGCATTAACCAACACCAGCCAAAAAGAGCTGGTTCAAGCCATGGTCGATAGCCGCTTATTTGTATCGCATTTACAAAACCAAGAAGCCTACTTTAGCCTTGCTCACGAGGCATTATTACGCCAATGGCCACGTGCCAAACAGTGGATTAATGACCATAAAGATGCCCTTGCTATAAAAAGCCGCTTACACCACCACACGCAACAATGGCTTAATGAGCACAAAAGTAACGCCTACCTGTTAGCACCGGGTAAACCATTGCAAGAGGCCGTTACCTTATTAAACGACAACATATTTAAACTAGATGATGACGAACGCGCGCTTATAACCAGCTCTCTTAAACACAGTAAAACAAAAACAACTATAAAACGCGGCACGGTTGCTCTGCTTTGTTTACTTACCTGTGTTGCCCTATTTATGAGTGTTACTAGCTTTCAAGCGCAGCAACTTGCACAGCAAAAACGCCAAGAAGCCGAAAGCTTACTAGGGTTTATGGTCGGTGATTTTGCCGATAAATTACGCAGCGTTAAGCGTATGGACTTACTTGATGGCATTAGTAATAAAGCACTTGAGTATTTTACTAATCAAGTTGAGGAACCAAGCTCGCTATTTAACTTTAGCAGTCAACAAGCCGAGTTTAAAAGTCGCTTTCAGTACGCACAAACCCTGGAAGCCATGGGGGAAGTCGCCTATTCTCGCGGGAAAACCCTTGAGGCCTTCACCGCCTTTGAAAACGCCCGCATTCGCCTTGAGGCATTATTAAAAATTCAGCCAAACAACTTAGAGCTTCTCACACTCGCCGGTGCGAATGCCTTTTGGCTCGGCCAGCTTCATTATGATGAAAATGAATACCTAATAGCGAAACCTTTTTTTGAAAAATATAGATCTTACAGCCAACAGATGTATATCATAGATCCTGAATCCAATGATGCAATCATCGAAATGTCAGACTCAAGTAGCACTTTGGGAACTCTTTACCTAAAACTTAATGATTATTCAAAAGCAAAATCTGCATTTTTATCTTCATTTAAATTTATTAATCTCGCTCTACTGCAAAAACCTAATAATCACTATTTATTAACTACAAAAGCAGATACTTTTACATGGCTTGCAAATATAGAAGTTAGTTTGGGAGCACCTTCTAAAGCAATTGATTTACATAAAAGTGCACAAGAACAATATAAATTATTACTTTCAAACTCTCCAAGTAACGCACTTATCATAGAGTATTTATCGCATTCATATGCCCATGAATCCACTATATATAGCCATCTACAGCAATATAAAAAAGCTTATGATAAAATATTATTAGCCAACGGATTACTAAAGAAATTATTAAAACAAGATAAAAATAATAAAAAATGGGAAATACAGCTAAATTTACAACAATCAATTGTTTTTAAACTAA
>NZ_JASDDF010000037.1:0-24775 GCF_030407535.1 Pseudoalteromonas sp. APC 3224
CCCCCTTAGCTCAGTTGGTTAGAGCGACGGACTGTTAATCCGCAGGTCCCCCGTTCGAGTCGGGGAGGGGGAGCCAATTTACTACACTTCCATAGACATCTCCTTAAATTTGCTCTACCATTTCCTATTAAAATAAAAAACTTTTTGATTACAAAAACTAACTATTTGATAACTTTCTCTATCAAGCTATAATTATTTTAATAATCATGAGGTTGTGTCCTCCCCTTTGACATATAAAGATTAAACAATGGCAGCATTTAAAAAACTTATTTTTATACAACTGATGGCTTGGTTGATTCTTGTGACTGCTGGCTGTTATTTTATTGGCCAAAACTTTGATAGTGCCATCGGTAAAGCTCAAAAAAATGCGCAGGCGACCGTCGAGCAATATATTAAAAACCTATCTGCAACTGACCTCTCTGCTGATAACTTAAAAAATACACTTGCAAGCAGTGAAATTTTTTCACATTTTACTTTACGTGATTATCAAGGTGCGGAAGTATTTTCAGTTAACAATTCAGCGCAATTACCTGTTATTGCAGAATTTATTCAGTCAAACAATAACTCAGTGCGCCCTCAGTATGCCACTAATGATAACGCCGATATAAAAGTTGAATTTAAAATAAACATCACTCATTTGAGTGAGCAGTTTCAAACTGCTTTTTTTATAATTTTAATTATTAGCACCCTACTCGCTCTAATACCTATTGCATTAATGAAAACCATTGTTAAGCACATTAATGACAATATATGTACGGACGTTGCTGATGTCATTGATATTTATATAAACCAAAATCAACTAGGCGATGATTTTGCGACTAAAATTGATTCGCCAGAGTTAGCTAAGTTAGGGAAAAGTTTAATTCCTAGCTTTAATCGTTTATCGCACTTTTTAAAAAGTAAGAATGACAATATAAAAAATGCTGCACACACAATAAAACGTGAGGCCTACAAAGACGGTGTGACTGAGTTAGGTAATCGCAATATGTTTGTTGATTACTACGAAAAGAATATTGAAAACACCGAAGTAAGTACATTTGGCTCTTTAGCACTCGTTCGCTGTAGTGAGTTGCAGTCTATAAATCAAAGCCGCGGTTATCAAAAAGGTGATGAATACATTAAAGCCGTTGCAGATATTATTGTCAGCATCAGTGGCACCTATTCCGGCAGTCAAGTTTTTAGAGTTAACAGCTCTGATTTTATAACAATTTTACCAAATACCCCGTTAAAAGAAGCCGAAAAATTTGGTGAGAACTTACAATCTCGCTTTACTCAATATATGCAAAACCAAGAGCTTAGCTCGGTTGCAAACACTGGTATTGTGGGGTACGAAAAATCAAAACCTTTGGGTGAGTTACTCTCTATTGTTGATAATGCAATGAGCATGGCGCAGTCTAAGCAAGCTAATGCGTGGCATGTGCAACGTGATACTGATCTAGTTAATAATGTGAGCGCAGGATTTGGTAACCAAAACTGGCGTAAAGTGATTAACGAAGTAATTGAGTCTAAAAGCGTCCATTTGGTGATCCAAAATATTATGCCTTTAGGCAAAAGCATTAAAGCCTATGCTGAAATTCAAGCCCGCTTCAAAACAGAAGAAAACCAAGCTTTGCCTACCGCTTCATTTTTAGCAATGGCTGAAAAGCTCGATATGGCCATTGAAATTGACAAGTTAATAATAGAATCGTCTTTGGAAAGAATAAAATCGAGTAATTTATCTGAAAAGTATTTTGGCTTAAATATTACCCCATCTAGCGCGCACAGCGACCAATTCATGATTTGGTTAGAGCGCCGTTTACTTAAAGATACCCATATTGCTTCTAAATTAATTTTTGAAGTGAGTGAATTTGGTCTTCAACAAAATATTAAAGCAAGCAAACGCTTCATTGACATGGTGCATCGAGTAGGTGCCAGAATAACGGTAGAACGCTTTGGTGTGGGACTCACCTCATTTAAATTTTTCAGAGATTTAAAACCAGATTTTATTAAAATGGATGCAAGCTATACACGTGGTTTGGAAGACGATAAAAACAATCAGTACTTTATGCGTTTAATGGTCGACCTTGCCCATAGAATTGGCGTCAGTGTTTTTGCAGAGGGCGTTGAAAGCCAAGAAGAAAAACATATTGTAGAAACATTATGCCTTGATGGTGTTCAAGGTTACTATATTGAAAAGCCTAAAGACATCTAACCCCCCTACTACAATTACCGTAAAAAAGAGCATTTATGCTCTTTTTTACGTTTTAAAGTGTGCTTTTATGACTGTTCAGCCGTTAAAATGCTGACAGTTTTTTAATTGCAAACTCCCTTAAATTTAACCCTTTACAATTAGCCCATTATTTAACGTTGTTTATTTAACTGATAATCACTCAACGTGTTGTTAATCGCAGTAGAAAAAAGGATAATACACGGGATTTTATTAGCGTGAGGCACACATGACAGAATACGTCTTGTTATTAATTGGAACAGTGTTAGTTAACAACTTTGTATTAGTACAATTTTTAGGCCTTTGCCCGTTTATGGGTGTATCAGGAAAACTTGATACCGCCATAGGTATGTCTTTAGCAACCACCTTTGTGCTAACGCTTGCCTCTGTGACCAGTTATTTAGTAAACGAGTATATTTTATTACCACTAGATATCACCTACCTGAAAACAATGAGCTTTATTTTAGTTATTGCAGTGGTTGTTCAATTTACTGAAATGGTTGTTAGAAAAACCAGTCCAACGTTATACCGTCTACTGGGAATATTTTTACCTTTAATAACGACTAACTGTGCAGTACTCGGTGTTGCTTTATTAAATATCAAAGAAGATCACACCTTTTTACAATCTGCCGTTTATGGCTTTGGTGCCGCTGTAGGTTTTTCATTAGTATTGGTTTTATTTGCGGCATTGCGCGAACGTTTGGCCGCAGCAGATGTGCCCACTCCATTTAAAGGTGCCTCAATCGCAATGATAACGGCAGGTTTAATGTCAATGGCCTTTATGGGTTTTACTGGATTAGTGAAGTTTTAATATGACCTTGTTGTACGCTTTAATAGCGCTGGGTTTGCTGGCGTTAATTTTCGGATTAATTTTAGGATTTGCAGCTGTTCGCTTTCGCGTTGAAGGTAACCCTGTAGTGGAGCAAATCGATACCATTTTGCCACAAACACAATGTGGTCAATGCGGTTACCCTGGTTGTCGCCCTTATGCAGAAGCCATTGCCAATGGCGATGAAATTAACAAGTGCCCACCCGGTGGTGATGCCACAGTTAAGAAATTGGCCGATTTGATGGGTGTTGAGGCTAAACCCTTAGCCGGCGGCGAACAAGCCGAGCCAGTTAAAACGGTGGCTTACATTCGCGAAGACGAATGTATTGGCTGTACCAAATGTATTCAAGCCTGCCCTGTTGATGCCATTGTTGGTGCAACCCGTCAAATGCACACTGTTCTAATTGACGAATGCACAGGCTGCGACTTATGCGTTGAACCTTGTCCGGTCGATTGTATTGACATGCTACCTGTTGCACCAACAAAACAAACTTGGAAATGGCAACTAGACGCTATTCCTGTTACCCAAATAGATTAGAGGTTTGAGTGGAAAAGTTACTTGAACAAATAAAAAAAGGCACCGTTTGGGCATTTCCTGGCGGCGTACACCCTCCTCAGCAAAAGTCATTATCTAATAATGCGCCTATTGCGCGCCTTCCTTTGCCTGAAAAACTCGTTTTGCCTTTAAAGCAGCATATTGGCGCTAGCGGTAAATTAATTGTAGAAAAAAGCCAGCACGTATTAAAAGGTCAACCATTAACTAAGCCTTCTGCTAACTGGTCGGTACCTGTGCACGCACCGACTTCAGGCACTATTATTGATATAACGCCTATGCCATCAGCGCACCCTTCTGCCTTGCCTGAATTAAGCATTATTATTGAACCTGATGGCAACGATACCTGGTGTGAATTATCGCCTTTAGCAAACCCAGCCACTGCATCACACGATGAACTGGTTGATGTTATTCATAATGCGGGGATCTCTGGCATGGGAGGCGCAGGTTTTCCAACCTACGTTAAAGCAGATATTAAGCAGCCGATTGAGTTTTTAATCGTGAACGCGGTTGAGTGTGAACCTTACATCACGGCTGACGATACTTTAATGCGCGAACATGCCGCTGAAATAACCAAAGGTATTGAGCTCATGCAACAGCTGCTCAATCCTACCCTGTGTATTATTGGTATAGAAGACAATAAGCCCGAGGCTATCACAGCCATGACAGAAGCGGCGAAGCATAACGAGCATATTTTAATACAAACCGTGCCTACTGTTTACCCCTCTGGCGGTGAAAAACAGCTAATAAAACTGCTCACTAACCGTGAAGTACCTAATGGTGGCATTCCTGCTGATATCGGCATTTTAGTACATAACACCGGCACTTTATTTGCGATACAGCAAGCTGTATACGAAGGTAAACCGTTAATTGAACGTGTCGTTACCGTTACCGGCAATACCATACATAATCCAGGCAACGTATGGGCTTTACTAGGTACTGAAATTAAGCACTTACTTGATTGCCAAGGTTTTTCACCTGTGCCGCAACAGCGCGTGGTCATGGGCGGCCCTATGATGGGCTTTACCTTACCAACGGTTCGTATTGGCGTTGTTAAAACAACAAACTGCATACTTGCCCCAGATCACAAAGAATTAGCAGAGCCTGGCCCAGAAAAAGCCTGTATTCGCTGCAGTGCCTGTGCCGATGCCTGCCCTGCCTCGTTATTGCCACAACAATTACAATGGTTTGCTAAATCAAAAGAATACGACAAACTCCAAGAGCATAACTTATTTGATTGTATTGAATGTGGCGCGTGTGCCTATGTTTGCCCAAGTGAAATACCACTCGTTCAATACTACCGCGTTGCAAAAGTTGAGATTAAAGAGCAAATTGCCGAGAAGATAAAATCAGATCGCGCTAAAGAACGATTTGATGCACGTAAAGCGCGTTTAGAGCAAGAACAAGCTGAGCGAAAAAATCGTCACAAACGTAAGCCAGCAGCTAAATCAACCGAAGAACAGCAAAAAGTAGCCGATGCCCTTGCCCGCGTTAAAGATAAAACCAGCGATGGTGACAATAAATCAGCTGTAGCAGCGGCAATTGCGCGTGCTAAAGCTAAAAAGCAAGGTGGCGAACTTGAGCCAGATAACAGTGAAGTTGCAAAAGAACGCGCAGCCCGTAAAGAGCAAGCTCGCCTTTATAAAGAGCAAAAAGCACAAAATAATGGTGATGACGAAGCTGTAGATGACAAAAAGTCAGCAGTTGCAGCCGCTATTGCCCGCGCTAAAGCCAAAAAGGCAGCACAAGCAAATGAGCAAACACCAAGCGATGACACTGCAAGTGAATCTCCAGTTGCTGCTGATGATAAAAAAGCCGCGGTAGCCGCTGCTATCGCCCGTGCTAAAGCCAAAAAGGCAGCACAAGCTAATGAGCAAACAGCAAGCGATGACACTGCAAGTGAATCTCCAGTTGCTGCTGATGATAAAAAAGCCGCCGTCGCTGCAGCCATCGCCCGCGCTAAAGCCAAAAAAGCAGCACAAGCAAATGAGCAAACACCAAGCGATAGCACAACAAGTGAATCTCCAGTTGCTGCCGATGATAAAAAAGCTGCCGTCGCTGCAGCCATTGCCCGTGCTAAAGCCAAAAAAGCAGCGCAAGCTGCTGAGCAAACAGCAAACGATGACATAGCAAGTGAATCACCTGTCGCCGCCGATGATAAAAAAGCTGCCGTCGCTGCAGCCATTGCCCGCGCTAAAGCCAAAAAAGCAGCGCAGGCTGATGAATTAGCAAAACAGAATGAAAACGCTGAGCCACAAAGCAACGATGAATCTTCAGAAGGTTCACAGCAAACAGCTCAAGAAAAAAAGAAAGCCGCCGTAGCCGCCGCTATTGCTCGCGCTAAAGCTAAAAAGCAACAAAAAGAAGGAAATGATCAGTCATGAAACTAACCATGGCCAGTTCACCCCATAATCATAGTCACAAATCTGTGACACGGTTAATGTTAACTGTAATTGCGGCTTGTATTCCTGGTGTTATTGCGCAAGTTGTATTTTTTGGCACCGGTGTCCTTATCCAATTATTATTAGCGTTAGTGTGTGTAAGCGCGTTTGAAGCAGCCGTGATGTTAATGCGTAAACGCCCTATTTGGCCTGCATTAAGCGATGGCAGTGCATGGCTTACCGGTGTGTTATTGGCAATAAGTATTCCGCCTTTAGCGCCTTGGTGGATTATTGTTATAGGGTGTTTGTTTGCCATAGTTATTGTTAAACAGCTATATGGTGGTTTAGGGTTTAATTTATTTAACCCTGCGATGGCAGCCTATGTGCTTTTATTAGTGTCGTTCCCTGTGCAAATGACTGCTTGGTTACCCGTTACAGAATTACTTAATACGGGTATTACTTTTAGCCAGCAGTTAAGCTTAATCTTTAGCGATTTTACCACGTTAGGATACAGCTTAGATCAGCTTCGAGTAGGAATAGACGGCAGCACAATGGCTACCCCACTTGATACCTTAAAAACAGATATTGCTCACGGACTAACGGTGACAGAGAGCATGCAAAAGAGCGTATTTAATGAGTGGACTGGCCTAGGTTGGGGATGGGTTAACTTAGCCTTCTTACTCGGCGGCCTTTACCTGTTAAAAACAAAAGTAATTAACTGGCATATACCAGTGAGTTTTATTGCAAGCTTAAGCTTATGCGCAGCAATTGGTTATATTGCCTCGCCAGGTACAGAGCCGGGTGTGGTGTTTCACTTGTTTAGTGGTGCGACTATGCTGGGGGCCTTTTTTATCGCCACCGATCCTGTATCAGCTGCAACCACCAATCGAGGTCGCCTTATTTATGGTGCAGCAATTGGTTTAATTGTGTATTTAATTCGCACCTTTGGTGGTTTTCCTGATGCAGTTGCATTTGGGGTGTTGCTAATAAACATAGCGGTACCGCTTATCGATTACTATACACAACCAAGAACCTATGGCCATGGAGCAGTAAAATGATTATTTCTTCAATGGTAAAAAATGGCGCAATATTGTGTGGGTTTGCGTTACTAACAACGGGACTCGTTGCCACAATTAATACACTTACCGCTGATAAAATTGCAGAGCAAGAGCAGTTGGAATTAACTAATCAGCTTCAAGAAGTATTGCCGCATTTCAAATACAGCAATAAGCTATCGCAAGATTGTGTAATTATATCTGATCCATTACTAGGGCCATACGACAACCAAGTTATTTATCGTGCCCGAAAAGATAACGAACCTGTGGCATTAGTCATTCGTCATGTCACCCCTAGCGGCTACAGTGGTGATATAAACTTACTCAGTGCAGTATATCGCGATGGTACCGTTGCGGGTGTAAGGGTAACCAAACATGAAGAAACGCCAGGTTTAGGTGATAAAGTTGAAGTAAAAAAATCAGACTGGATCACCACATTTAATACAAAAACAGTACAAAGCGAAAGCGACGATCGTTGGGCCGTTAAAAAAGACGGCGGCCAGTTTGATCAGTTTACTGGCGCTACAATTACACCTCGTGCCGTCGTAGGCTCAGTCAAAAACGCGGTACTTTATGCACAAGATAACTTTGATGCTCTGTTCACAGCAGCAAACGCATGCCCAGAGGTAACGCCATGAGCGAATTAAAAACCCTTTACAAAGAAGGCTTATGGGGAAATAACCCCGCCTTGGTACAGTTATTAGGTTTATGCCCTTTACTCGCTGTTACCTCTACAATTACTAATGCGCTAGGTTTAGGCTTAGCAACCTTATTGGTATTAGTAGGCTCTAATATTACTGTATCAATAGTGCGTAACTGGGTACCTAAAGATATTAGAATACCTGTATTTGTAATGATCATTGCCGGTTTTGTAACAATTGTGCAGCTGTTAATGAACGCTTACACTTTTGGCCTTTACCAATCTTTAGGGATTTTCATTCCGTTAATTGTAACCAACTGCGCCATTATTGGCCGTGCAGAAGCGTTTGCCTCAAAAAATCCAGTGCACTTATCCGCCTTTGATGGCTTGATGATGGGCTTAGGCTTTATGTTGGTTCTGGTTGTACTTGGCGCTATGCGAGAGCTGGTTGGACAAGGCACATTATTTGATGGTGCCGATTTATTACTCGGGCCTTGGGCTGCTATATTGCGCATTGAAGTATTTAGCTTTGATAGCCAGTTTTTACTGGCCATTTTACCACCAGGCGCATTCTTAGGGCTTGGGCTACTGATCGCCGCTAAAAATGTAATTGATGCACAAATAAAATCAAAACAAGTTGCACCGCCAGAAGCTGAAAAAGGCCCTAGAGCGCGTGTTACTAGCTTAACTTAAGGGGAAAACGCATTAACTTAATAAAGCTAATGCGTTTTAAGTTACATGAATAAAGAAAAACGTCACCAAATACTTACTCGCTTACGCGACGACAATCCACATCCTGAAACGGAGCTTGAATATTCAAGCCCGTTTGAGTTACTAGTTGCCGTTACGCTCTCAGCACAAGCCACCGATGTTGGGGTAAATAAAGCCACTCGTAAATTATTTCCGGTTGCTAATACGCCACAAGCCATTTTAGATATTGGCCACGACACACTGCGTGATTACATAAAAACCATCGGCTTATTTAATTCAAAAGCAGCCAATGTATATAAAATGTGCCAAATATTGGTAGATCAGCATAACGGTGAAGTGCCAGAGAACCGTGAAGCCCTTGAAGCCCTGCCAGGCGTAGGTCGTAAAACTGCCAATGTTGTACTGAACACCGCTTTTGGCTGGCCGACAATCGCTGTAGATACGCACATATTCCGTGTATCAAACCGTACCAAGCTTGCTATGGGTAAAGATGTGGTTGCGGTTGAGCAAAAACTCGAAAAAGTCATTCCCAAAGAATTTAAAGTCGATGTACATCACTGGCTCATTTTGCATGGTCGCTATACCTGTGTGGCGCGTAAGCCAAAGTGTGGCAGCTGTATTATTGAGGATTTATGTGAGTTTAAAGAGAAAACAGAGTAATTAAAGCCTGCTTTGTGCCAATTGCGGACGTTTGTAACGCCTTGTTAAGGTGTGAGGCACGCAATACCTAAGCCTCCGCATACCACCTAACCACTAAACTTGACGCATGGTAAAAATGCCACGCGTGCCGAATCACTCTTGAACAATTTGTTAGCTGTGTAGCTGAAGATCGCGCGAACTCCCCTGAATTTTATCAATTTGTGCCTCTGCCAGTTTTAGGAACTCTAGTACCTCGTCACACCAGTCTAAAACAGAAAAGAAGAACTCCCACCTTTCTCCCTGATATGCCCCTGAAACAGTAATATCTCCTGACCACCAAACCATTTCTTTAGGTAAGGATTTTCGGCCAATGAAATCAAGATTAAAACCATCAGCATGGATAACCTTATTACAAATAAATCGAAAGCCTTTCATCTTTTTCTTGCCATCAGCACAACTACCAGCGCCGTAGGTCGTAATTGATTTTTCTACTGGGAATTTAATTCCTTGAGAGCTCAACGCGTCGACTAAGCACCGAACCTTAACTGAAATTTCTATTAGATTATTGCTGACGATAGTTTTAGTTAATGCCGTGTAATCAGCGAGATTATAGACTTTATGATACTCATCAGACCCCATACGGTATCTTTTACAAAATTCTTCACCTGACAAAGACATTCCAACCACAACGATTAACTTTGTCTTGATTTCTTCGATACCAAAATAATGAGACATATTACTCCAAATTTTTCATTAAACAGCTAACGCCGCGAGCATGGGCTGGCAGAAGTGGCACGTAATTGCGTAAGCAATTTAAGTGACGCTTTTGACAGTCCAATGCCTTGCCTTGTTAGCTGCATTACAATTGCTGAAAAACAACAGTTTGTTTAGTTGCACCAAGAACGGTTGTGTAATTGGTGACGCCTACAAACTTTAATGGTGCGCGTGAAATGCTAGACCAAAATTGCCCCTCAATTGCAGGTAAGTTTGTAATGATGGTTATTGGTGGTAAACGTGTGCTGTAACTAGTTAACATAAGCTTACCGTCCAAGACCTGTGATACTTTGTAATCACCATCCTCAGTCCATACAAATTTATTTTGATGTTGAGCGAAGCCATTTGTTTGGAAACTATAAACTAGCTCATTGAAATTTTTCTGGTTGCTGTCAGAAAACATGGGCTCTAACCCCGTTGATTTTTTTACGGACGCAACTAATTCTGCATCCTTTTCCATTCTTTGCTTTCTGCGTTTGGCTGAATCTTTTTGTATTTGTGTGTATTTATCTTTACAAAGCGTTGGGAGGTTGAGTAGTTCTGGTGCCGACAGGTCAACTTTTTGAGAATATTTTGAAGAGCCCAAATATCTAGCAACCTGAACATTTGTGGCTTTATTAAGATATTCAGCTTCATCGTATTCTTTGGATGAGCGATAATCTTTTTCTCCATTAAAGAAAAAAGACCATTGGGGCTGATAAGCTCTTTGTCCACTGCTTTTATCTATGAATGAGAATGAATACTTTTGTTTGTTGGAGTCGCACTGTGCTGCAACTTTGATGTCGTATTCTAGGTTCTGTGATTGAATTTTATATCCAACACTTCTTCCTGTATCGAAATAATTATGGCTTAAATCCTCAGGCTTAATAGGATTGCTTGATATACAGCCAGATAAGATGATTGGGAGAGCTATGATGTATTTTCTCATCTCTTGTTCCTTTATGAGCTTAAGCAGCTAACGCCCTGTTAACAGGCAAAAATAGTTGGTTAAAATTGGCGACGAAGGAGCAAAACCAACTGTTTTTTGTCCTTGTTTAACAGTTTGTTAGGTAATAATTACACCAATTGCTAATGTAGCCAATCCTCCACCAGTTGCCACGGCGCAACACCACATTAACCGTCTCTTTTTTAGCAACGCCAATTCTTTATGCTCCTTGATTTGAGTCGGAGAAATCGGGTTAACTTTTGTTTCATGAGGAAGTACACCGAGAAACGAAAAGACCAAGCCCCAAAAGAACAAGAATAAAGAGACACCCAACCAAGTTGCACTTATGCTTTCTGGTTTCATAAATGCTATACCACCACCCATTAGAGTAGTATTTAATGTTAGAAACTGAGTTAAAACACCATGAGCATTCTCAATGTTCTTTTTAATAGTTTCTTCTCCCCACCGAAGATAAAATAAGTCTTCTTCACTAGGAGGTGTAGATTGAATGGGATCAGCCATTATTGGGTGTCACCGAACATTGAGTTCCGCAGTGCGTACATTTTGGTACATAGGTAACAGGTCTAGGTGTTACATCATCTAGAAACATAATTGGTGTCTTTGAAGCATCAAACTCCGATTCTTTTTGGCAAGAATGACACACAAATTTAACGATTTTCACAAGTACTCTCCTTATTACCTAACGCTTTTAGCAGGGGCGCGACGTCAGGAGCGCCCCTTGCCTAAACTTGTTAAGTGCTTATCAAAAATAAAATTATATTGCTGCATCTCTCTGTTTCATTATATTGAGGAGTTCGCGCTTTGAGCTCTTAAAACCGATAGCACCAAAGCACAACCCTTTTATTTCTTCTTTGAGTGCGTAGCAAACTTTGGATTTATCCTCAAACTCTTTAAGTATATATTCTTTTCCTTTTTGGCTTTTAGCAAAAAATATGGACTGCATTTCGCCATTGCATACATAGCCAAACTTAACGAGAGTTTTATTTACATACATAAAAGACTCACCTTGCTTAGATTTGCTATTTAGGTCACAGCTTGAATTAACTGTAAGCAATGATATTTCTAGAGAGTTTCTATCATTAATGCTCAGAATTGCTTTTGAACCACCATTTTGACTATAAAATACTGGATTGTTAGAAGGTAATTTATTCCAGTCTGGTGCCGTTGTAGTTTTTTGGTTTTTTGGATATTTTGTCAAAATCGCATTTTTATTTGAGTGCACCATATCAATAACAGAGGCTAAGACATTACAGTCAAATGGCTTTAGCTCTGTAGATTTTTTAGATAGATTATTTTCATGCTTGTCGTCTAGTCCTTCGCTGCCCAGAAAGGCAACTACTTTTCTTTGAGTAGCATTGGAGTCCCAGCACTTCTTATCTAAGCCATTATCATAAGCCGCCTGTATATATGCAGCAGCATCAGAATAGCTATTAATGCTCACATTCAACTCATTAGCCTTAGCATAATGAGTAGATAAACTGATTAGAAATAGAATTAATAATACTCTGATCATGATGGATACTCTTTTTTACACTTAACATTTTAGTATTTATGCGACACGCTGTTTGTGTTGCATAATCACTTGTTGGACTGAGCCGCTACCTGCTCGGTGTGTCAGAGTTGGTGTTGTTTATGCTATGGGAATTTGCTTTTTAGAGGCTCTCACTTTCCTCGCTAATTTAATCAGCTTAGCGAGTGTTATGTAAGCTTTCCCTGCATTGCTCAGCGCTTTTTATGTATTCATTACACCTAAATTTGCCTTAATAAGCAATTATATTTTTTACACGTACAGAGGCCGCTAGCCTGAACAATTAAGCAGGTTAACTTATTGATTTGATGCAGCAAGCAAGGCTGCTAACTCGTTCGCGCTACTTTGTTTGTCGCCTCATCTAAATTCATCACACCAATAAGTCGTAAAGTACCCGTCTTGCATGACTGGCAAGGCCAATGGGGTATTAATCGTTCTTGCTCTACCTTCGGCTTCACCGCTTTGCATGGGGTTGCTGATACTTGAGCCTTTATTAACCCTAACTTTCGCTTGCGACACGCATTAGCTAAAAAGCCATAGTGGCGAATGCGCATAAACCCTTTCGGCAATACATGTTGTAAGTAACGACGTAAAAATTCGTCACAACTCAGTGTCATGACCTTATCGCGGTTATTATCTGCATAATCGTGGTATTTAAAGCTCACTGACTGCTCATTCGCTGACACTAATCGCGATTCTGACATCACGCCTTTTCGTGTATAACGAGCAAGGTAACTAACTAGCTTTTCACTGTACGTTAAACAGGCTTTGCTATACACGCACCATTTGGTTGGTGTGCTTATCTTCACGAATGAACCATCTGATTCGTTTAACGCCGCCAGCATTTTTCCTCTAAACACTGTTGATAACGCTTTTACGGGGTATAAGTAGCCTTTTTCTATTTCATGCCAGTGCGCTTTATCTAGCGCGCCTGCGGGTATCAAGCAATGCAAATGGATATGCTGACTTAAGTTTTGCCCCCACGTATGCAGTACGCTTGTCATGCCTAACTGGCCATGCCTCTTTCGTTTCGCAAATTTGCTCAGCGTTTGCCATGCGGCTTTAAATAAACACTGGTACAACGCGCTTGGGTTATAGTGCGCAATGATATTCAACTCATGAGGGAGCGTAAAAACAAGGTGGAAATACCGACACGGTAATAAATCCTCTTGCTGCCTTTGCACCCACTTAGCAGTAGCCATGCCTTGGCAACGCGGACAATGACGGTCTCGACAACTACATCCAATCTTTTGCGACTCACCACAGTTATCACATTGCCATGCTTGGTAACCAAGCTGACCTGTTCTGCATGATTGAAGGTGCTGACACACGCGCAGTTGTTGATAGCTCATCGTATGATGCTGTCGATAATTCTCAAGATTTGAGTTTAAAATATCAGCGAGATGCAAAGCGCTCACTGTTTACCCCAACTCGCAAGCAAATCAATGCCGCCATGCCCTAATTCAGGTAACCAGTGTAAGTAACTTTGTGTGGTTTTAATATCACTGTGACCAAGCTGATGTTGCAGTTGATGAAGTGGCATACCTGATTCAAGTTGGTGTGTTGCATAAGCATGGCGTAAAGCATGTGGGTTACAGTGCTTTAAGCCACACGCTTGTGCATGTTTTCTCAATGCCTTCCTGAAGGTCGATGCTGACATAGGTTCATCCAATAACAACCGCGAGTAAAACATCCAGCCCGTTGGATGATACATTTTCCAATAACAACGTAATTGATTCAGCACACTGTCTGATACAACCACATACCGTGACTTATCCCCTTTACCCTGTTCAATTAAAATGGTTTTACGCTGCCCATCGATATCTTGTACTTTAATGCGTAGCAGTTCGCTTATACGTAAGCCACATCCATAACACACCACTATCAATGTTTTTAAGCGCATATCGGTGCAACTTTCTATAAGCCGTCGCATGTCATCGCGCGATAAATACGTGGGTGCGCGAAGTTTTACTTTTGGCAGTGCAATATCTAAGTTAAGTGGGCGGTGTAAAATATTCTTAAACAGAAACCAAATGCTGTTTATCTGTATTTTTTGGCTTGCTCTGGAGAGCTTGCGAATAGCGGGATCTTTAAAAAATATATTCAGCTCATCATCAGTAATTAAATCGAGTGGTTTATTAAAATAATGGCTGAGTTTAAGCAAATGCTCGCAGTAACTTTTACAGGTACTTTGTGAATAACCAAGATAGGCTATTTCAGTTTTGACTTGTTCAATGAGTGTATTCATGACTTACCTCCAAGTTATGGGATAACCCCAAGGTAAGTGTGGCTCAAATGGTAAGAATAGGATCTCCGCGTAGCGGCTTAGTTCAACAATTTAATAGTGCGCTCATCGCGCATATCTCTGCCGACTTAACGCTCACTTTTCCATATTATATAGTTTTAACAAATTACCTAAGGTATTACTATCACTAAGTTTTCTAAAACTTTTAAGTAAAGTTAAATGGAACAATATGCGCGCGTCGCTCATTTTCATGAATATATGCGCAAAGAGTAGTTTAACCAATCAACTAACTCTTGTGTTTAGCCAACCTCAATGACCGGTTATCGCTCATACCCGAATTTTTTTGTAGCAAGCTAAGCTTAAAACTCCATAAACACCGGAGTACAACTAATGCACCAGTTAACTATATATCAGCCTAAAGAGCCTTGGAATAAAAATAAGCTTGTAGGACAAAAGTTACCTTTAAAATTACAGCAAATATGGGCTATCCGAATACGACTAGAACTTTTTCATAAAATAAGAGATCTAGCACTATTTAACCTAGCCATAGATAGCAAACTAAGAGGGTGTGATTTAGTTTCACTAAAAGTTAATGACATCGCTCATGGTAAAACAATCCAATCAAGGGCAATAGTCGTTCAAAAAAAGACTGGTATGCCTGTTCAATTTGAAATTACTGGAAATACAAGGAAATCAATTGTGGCGCTCATAGAGCAATTTACTCTCAATTCTTATGATTACTTGTTTAAGTCACGAATTCATTCCTCTGAACACCTTTCAACCCGTCAATATGGACGTATAGTTGATTCTTGGGTCACCTCAATTGGATTAGATAAGACTCAATATGGCACTCATTCTATGAGACGTACCAAACCATCACTAATTTACAAAAAAACTAAAAATTTAAGAGCCTGTCAGCTTCTACTTGGCCATAGAAAACTAGAGAGCACTGTCAGGTACTTGGGAATAGAAGTTGATGATGCGTTAGAAGTATCAGAACAGATCGATGCTTAAATTTGGACCTAAGCCAGACTCGAAGTTAGAGTCTGGCACGTATCAATTGTTATCACTCAGCAACGCCTAAATTTAGCGTGAGAATTTGCTCAGAGGATTAAAGTCACGCCAGCGCTATTTGCTGGCGATAAGATTTGATTGTTAGCTGTATTACTTTACAGGCTACCTGATGACCATCTATTTTTTGCTTAGCTTCAAGTCCGTATTTTGCTCCTTGATCTCAGCGATAAAAATTGAATTATTGGCGACAGCCAGTTCCAGCGCACGCTCAGATGCAATTAACGCATCAGGTAAATTCTTATTCAAACTGTAAGCTGTTGCTAAACTATCCCACAGTATCTCTGAATTAGGAAAAGTCTCAGTACCTTTTTCCAAAATTTCAACGCCCCATGCTGGCTTATCTTCATACGTAGCTTTGAGCCCATAAACATTATACTGATGTGCCGATAAAGGGAATGCATAACCGAACTCTTTAGCTTTATCCTCATAAAATTTTATTAGGTTCGACAGAGGCATGATATCAATCTCAGGTACCGCATTCCAATCAGAAAAAATAGCTTGTAACCCTTTTGCCATTCCTACTACGGGAGTGGTGTCGTGTGTTTCATCGGGGAACCTTGCGTACTTATAATAAAGCCCTGATTTTGATTTTTTTTCCAATGCCAATAACATGCGCTCAAAAGCTTCGGGCATTTCGTTCGGCTCACTTGCCATACTTAGAAACCATCGAAAAGTTTTTGCTCCACTGGTTGAGTGCTTCTTTTCAAAGTCTGTAACTATTGTAGCTTCATCCCACCAAAGACTTGGGCTAATGGATATCGCAGCATTAAATTTAGTATTACCTTTAACTGCAAGGTAACTGGTATATAGACCAGAAAGTGAGTGGCCTGCGATAACATAATAAGGCGCAACTCTATATTGCTTATTAAGTTGGTTTAATAACTCTTCTTGTAGGAAACGCGTGAGTAAGTCAGCTTTACCGGCTCGACCGACAAATGCATCAGGCTCAGTATGAGTAAAAAATGCTAATCTATTTTTTAGACTTACACCTACAACAATCATTTCCGGTATTGCTGCATAAGTGCTGTAAAAATGCGCGCTAGCTGCCGCGTGATTGAATTGAGTGGCGCCATCTAATACAACTAGTACAGGGTATGAAAAGTTATCAGAATGTCGATAAGTGTCTGGTAACGATATCTGAACGGTAACGTCTTTTCCTAGGAACTCAGAATTTATACTCAAGCGGTCATACTGCGCAAGAGCTTGAGTAGAATTTAAAAAAAATAAAACGATTAATATAAATCTCATTGGATACCTTTAAAGTTAACGGCTTATTCAACACCATTTAGATGGTTTATAACACACGAAAACAGCGGTTAATAATGTTATCAGACAACATTCGGCTCCTACTCAAAGAAGTAGGAATAAATTTAACTTTTTCAGTGTCTGCTTTTCGCTCTCTGTTGACCTACACAGCTAATATAATATCTCTACGCCCTTCATACTATGATTACTGACAAGGTCAATGAGCTTGGAATCTTTAATGAAGGTATAATCAAATGTACACTCTAAATCTGAAAGTTGGAGGAGCTTAGGCGTTTTCTTTAAGCAGAGGGAGTTTTAAGCATTTTGATTTAGACAGAGTTTAGAATAACGAGGCGCTGTATATATGTATACCTATCACGCGATAACTTTGAGTATCCTGCCAAAATAGCTCGGCTTTAAAGTCTACCATGAGCAATAATTGAAGCAGTATTTTACCAAAACAAAATCACGCTGCTATGTTACGATTCCTGCTTCAATTACTTGTATTAGTTATTTTCAGGCAGTTTTTTAATCACTAAAAAGTAATAAACGAGGTACCCTAACCAAGAAATAAAGAATGACATTAAGAACCAAACGACTTTGTCCGTGCCTTTTGCTTTTTTAGATACTAAAGCTAGAATCCAAGGCAAAGCTCCCATAAAGAAAATAAATAGCAAAATAAATATTTGCCATAGACTAATTCCACCTAACCCCATCCTAACTCCTTTATAACTTAGATGAACTAAAAATCATCCGTTCTTTACTGCCCACAGCATACCAAAACTGAGCATTACTTGTCTTGTATTTTTAGTAGTACTTTAAACCGTTGTTTGGCTGCTTACCGCTCTTTTGAGGCATTCGCCAAAACACGTTTTTGGACAAAACGTTTTAGGTCGTCGGCTGTATTAGGTGAATTTCTATGGGCTAACGCTTAAAGCAGCGGCGTATTTATTCGTCCGCTGCCTTTACTTGTTAGCACTTACATCATTGCCGTAAGCGCAGGGATAAATGGAGCTATCAGTGTCATATGGTTCGCTGCAGCGCCAATAAATGCCTTGTATGTATTGCCTATTGAGCCAGACTTACTTTCCGCCTGCATATCTTCGACAGCAGTAATTAGTGGCTCTTTGCTTTCAATATTAGAAGCTTTGATGACAGCAAGCAGATCTTCAAAAACTTGTTCATTTATAGAAATCGACTGTTGCGCCCCCTCAGATTGGACAGCAATATTGCTGTTGCTTACATTTTGAATACTAATGCTTGGCTTTTCATTATTCACGGGCAGTCCGTTCTCTAATTTGTACAAATTTGATTGCTCTAATAACAAAAGTGTTTGTTTAACAACTTCTGCTAAATTCATCTGCTCCTCGAAAGCAGTAACCATTTGATTAAATGCCCACGAATTTAGAGATAACTCGTTAAAGGCCTGTTGAGCTTCGTCAATCACATATTGCAGGTCAGAGTAGACCCAGGTATTTTCAAATCTTTTAATAATGCTGGTTAAAGTAGGGTATGTTGTTATATCAAAGTTTATTGCCGCCAAAGCATCAGACATAAACAATCCCATGTCTCGACCATCAGCATAGATTCTCTCTATCTTCCCCTTTTTTAACCCGTCATTAATAGGCCAAACAGTCTGCTCCCAATCTTCATTGTTTTTTAAGTGAGACCACCACTTATCTTTGTTTCTATATTCCTAGCCTATAGAAAGCAATCGACTTATTAGGGGTTCTACATCATTAAGATCTCGTCTTACTTCCATTAAGTATTACCTTGGTTAAAATTTACGGGTGCTAACATTTTAGTATTTATGCGACACGCAGTTTGTGTTGCATAATCGCTTGTTGGACTGAGGCGCTACCTGCTCAGTGTGCAGAGTTGGTGTTACTTATGCTATGGACTTACATATATAGAAAGGCTTTTTATGGCCTAAGCGAAATCAAGCCAAGTTTACTGGCGTATCTATCGTATCTAAGCTGTCCCTGCGTAACTCAGCGTTTATTATGTATCCATTAAACCTAATGTTTAACCATTAAGCAATTATATTTAGCCACCCCCAATGACCGCTGTTCGCTCAAAGCAGTCTTGAAAAAGTAAGTATTTTCGTTCTACGTTCATTATATTTTGGCTGGCCGACAATCGCTGTAGATACGCATATTTTCCGTGTTTCTAACCGTACTAAACTTGCCATGGGTAAAGACGTGGTTGCGGTTGAACAAAAACTCGAAAAAGTGATCCCCAAAGAATTTAAAGTCGATGTACATCACTGGCTCATTTTACATGGGCGCTATACCTGCGTTGCCCGTAAACCAAAATGTGGCAGCTGTATTATTGAAGACTTGTGTGAGTTTAAAGATAAGACTGAATAGCTCCCACCTGTTAAGGTACGAAAGCGGACGTTAGCTTTGGCTTACCCAGTGTCAAGTTGCGACATAGCTGGCTTAAGTTGTGTCGATTTCCCCCCAAAAAAAGAACTGATAGGTAGCAAACTGATCTTTTAAATAAATTAACCACAAGATGTGCCTAGTAAACTTATAACGATTCACTCACTTCTTTTAGCAGCTAAGTGTGCTCGTTGAATGGCTCAGGGGTTATGCTGGCGTAGTAACTGTCTTCAGTAAATTAATGTTACATCTATATTCTTGCAGGGGGTTATGAAGCAACCCCACTCTTGAACGATAAAAAAGCTAAATGTGCTGCCTTACCTGAACTGTAATTATCTAGATGACTCATCTTGTAACCTGCGTACAATAAACCTTCAAAAAAATAAAAAACCCAATCAACACAGAAGTGCTTACTTAATAACCCCTCATCTTTCGCAAGTTTTATCAATTCTCGTATCTCGTTATCTTGCTGTTGCATACGAACTTGAAGCTTTTCACTTTTCTGAAACATCTTCTCGAACTTTTGCAAAAAAGCGAATTCCTCGTATAACGGCAAAGTATTTTCGAATACAAGCCTAATAGCATCCAATGAGTCTTTAGCTTTATTTTCAACGGACATATTTACTTCGTCAAAGCGGTCTAAACAATATAACGCAATCTCTTCTTGAAGCGCTTCCTTATGCTTAAATTGGCGGTACACCGTTGCTCTACCAACTTCAGCCCTTTTAGCCACGTCAACTAGCGTTGAATCCTCATTTTGAATAAACAGTTTTAACCCCGATTGAATAATTTTTTTTCTCGAATTATTTGTTCTTGCATCCATTTTATGAGACAGCCTTGTATCATCTATTAAGTTCCATTATGATACAGCAATGTCTCAAAAGTTAAAAATGAATTCTGTGGAGCAAGAGAGTGAATAGACTAATCGGTATTGACTTTGCAAGAGCGTTAGCGCTCTTTGGTATGGTTATTGTCAACTTTAAGTTAGCCATGAACGCCGATATTGGCACACCACAATTAATAGAGTTTGCGGCTCTATTCGAAGGTCGGGCTTCGGCTTTGTTTGTTATATTAGCGGGTATAGGTATTGCGTTTTTAACTAAAAAATGTGTTACCAGTGGATCACTTGAACACATCAAGCAAGTAAGAACCTCTTTGATAAAAAGGTCTGTTTTACTACTTTTGATTGGCTTGGCTTTTACACCTATTTGGGAAGCCGACATCTTGAAATTCTATGCATTCTATTTTTTGATAGCTGCATTATTATTTACTCTTAGCAGCAAGAAACTGCTCAGTGCATCTATCGGTTTTGTTTTTGCATTTCCATTAATGTGGCTATTCTTTGATTACGAAAAAGGATGGGATTGGCTTGAGCTTAGTTATTCTGGTTTTTGGACAACTGAAGGAGTGATTAGACACCTTTTCTTTAATGGTTATCACCCAGTTTTACCATGGTGTGGTTTCTTGCTATTTGGCATATGGTTGGGTAAACAAGATTTATCCAATACTAATGTAAGGAAGTCTTTGTTTACATGGTCTTTAAGTATTTTACTTATTGTAGAAGCAAGCTTCTATATGCTGAGAATGTGGGCAGGAGATGACCCGTCTATTGGCATGTCAAAAGATGAAATTGAGTTTTTGTTAACCACGTCAATAATACCGCCGTTGCCACAATATATGTTTTCAGCTGCAAGCTCTGCCGTTCTTGTTTTGCTGGTTTCTCTAAAACTAGCAAGTGTATTTCCTACCAACCGGTTAATTGAGTGGCTAAGCAAAACTGGGCAGTTAACGTTAACTCTGTATGTAGCACATGTCATTATTGGCATGGGAATTCTTGAGGCAACTGGCTTACTCGTTAATCAAACCATAGACTTGTCAATATTTTCCGCATTGGTTTTTTGCATAATTAGCATAATTTTCAGTGTGTTTTGGCTCAAGTATTTTAAACACGGGCCTTTAGAATGGATTTTTAAAAAATGCACTTAGTAGGCCAAAACATTGTTTTAAAAAACTAAAACTATTGAGACTGTTAGCTGTTTAATTAGGGTAAATAATGCTATGTCGATAGTAACAGTCAGGAAGTTAATAAAAGCATCCTATAGGTATTACCTTTTGCATCTACTTTTATTATCTTTCGGCTGGCCGACTCAAACCTTGATAAGTTTGCTATGGGTAAGAACCTTGTTGAAGTAGAAAAGAAGCTCGAAAAAGTAGTACCTATAGAGTTTAAAGATAAAGTAGAATAGATCCGTAAATAAAAAACGTTCATTTAGCACGATTGTTAATAATAAACCTCAATTATCAGGCTTATAAGAATAAGCTCAATGATTAATTCGTATTCCAGTGTTACTTTTTTGTTTATTCAAAGTAGGTGTCTAACTTTGGCACCTTTCATTTTTCATACCTTGTAAATCAATTCAAATAAAATCTGTTTATTCGTGATTTGCCGTAATTATTGGAACATTTCCAAAGTATTAATTTCACAAGTCTTAATTCATTAGTTATGCTACTGAGCATAATAAAATTATAGTGCGACCCTCTATGTTACCCTTACTTCGTATATTACTGATTGAGCAAGACCCTAGCACCTTAAAAGAACTTTCGACGAATCTGTCAAAAGTTACCCCTAATTTTGAGCGAAACGATATTCATATCGATATTATTGAATACCTTGAACTTGAACAAGCACTGGAGTGTGTAAAGGAAGATGGTGATATTCAGGCCGTTGTACTTAGTTGGGATGTGCAAAATAAGGTTGGTGAACGCACTTATAGTCGTTTTATCGAACAACTAAAGGGGATCCGTCTTGAGTTACCTGTGTATGTTATTGGTGACGACACAGAGGGGCTAGAAATCGTTAATGAGTCGGAGGAGATTGAGTCATTCTTCTTTAAAGATGAAGTAATCTCAGACCCTGAAGCAATTTTAGGTTATATGATCAACGACTTTGATGATCGCTCAGAAACGCCTTTTTGGACAGCGTACCGCCGTTATGTTGGCGAGTCGAACGATTCATGGCACACACCTGGGCACAGCGGTGGTTCAAGCTTTAGAAATTCTCCCTATATTAAAGATTTTTATCAGTTTTATGGCCGTAATGTGTTTGTGGGTGACTTGTCGGTGTCAGTCGATTCGTTAGGCTCATTATCAGATAGCACCAATACCATTGGCCGTGCCCAAGAGTCAGCTGCCGCTACGTTTGAGGTGAAGCACACTTACTTCGTCACTAATGGGTCATCCACTTCAAATAAAATCATCTTGCAGACACTGCTTCGCAAAGGCGATAAAGTGATTATTGACCGTAATTGCCATAAATCTGTGCACTATGGCATTTTGCAATCAGCCAGTTTACCCATTTACTTGTCGAGTATTTTAAACCCTAAATATGGGATTTTTGCGCCACCGTCATTGGCTGATATAAAACAAGCAATAGAACAAAATAGCGATGCAAAATTACTGGTTCTTACCGGTTGTACTTACGATGGCCTGCTGAGCGACCTTAAACAGGTAGTCGAGTTTGCTCATCAACATGGTATTAAGGTGTTTATCGACGAAGCGTGGTTTGCTTACTCGCTATTTCATCCAAGTTTACGGTATTATTCTGCGATTCATGCTGGCGCTGATTATGTTACTCATTCAGCGCATAAAGTGGTATCGGCGTTTTCTCAGGCATCGTATATCCATGTAAACGATCCTGATTTTGATGCTGACTTCTTTCGCGAGATTTACAGTATTTATGCCAGTACATCGCCGAAATATCAGCTTATCGCTTCTCTTGATGTGTGCCAAAAACAATTGGAGATGGAAGGCTATAAGTTACTCAATGCCTTGTTAAATCATGTAGACGAATTTAAGCAACAGATGGCATCACTAAAGCAGATTAAAGTGCTTGGTAAACAAGAGTTTATGGAAATATTCCCGCACTTTAGTGATGATAACATGGGCCACGACCCGCTAAAAATTCTTATCGACATTAGCGAATTACCCTATTCATTAAAAGATATTCATAAGTATCTGCTGGATGAAATTGGCTTAGAAATAGAAAAATACACCCACAGTACTATTTTGGTGTTACTGACTCTTGGCGGCACGCGCTCAAAGATCATTCGCTTATACAATGCGTTGAAAAAACTCGATAGTGGCAAGGTAAAACTAGCCACATCGACACGACGTTCTCGCTTACCGGAGAATTTACCAGCTATAGACTTAGCCTGTATTCCAAGCGAAGCTTTTTATGGCGAGCGCGAATCGGTACCTATTAGCAAAAGTAACAACCGCATTTGCGCCGGTTTAGTTACGCCCTACCCGCCAGGAATTCCGCTTTTGGTTCCGGGGCAACATATTACACAAGAGCATATAGACTATCTGAAGGAGCTTGCAGGACAAGGGTTAACGATTCAGGGCAGTTTTGATGGCGAAATATATGTCCTTAAAGGTAAAGTTGAGAAGTAAAAATATCGCGTAATACAGTTTTATGATTAGGAATTGCTTATAATCGTACTTTACAGATTTCAAAGAATAAATTGAGGTAAATTTAAATGCGTTTACTACATACTATGTTACGGGTTGCTGATCTAGATAAATCAATTGCCTTTTACACTAATGTGCTAGGTATGAAAGAGTTACGTCGTGCTGATAATGAAGAGTATCGCTATACCCTTGCCTTCGTCGGCTACGGTGATGAAACTGATACAACAGTACTTGAACTGACCTATAACTGGGATACTGACAGCTACGATTTAGGTAATGCCTATGGCCATATAGCGATTGAATTTGATGATATTTATAAGGCCTGTGAGGATATCAAAGCAGCTGGCGGTAACGTTAGTCGTGAACCAGGTCCAGTAAAAGGTGGCAAAACGGAAATTGCATTTGTTAAAGACCCTGATGGATATGCAATTGAACTTATTCAGAAAAAATCATAAATAATCACGGGTAGTATTTTACCCATAAAAAAAGGTGCCTTGAGCACCTTTATCGTAATTGACTATCTTTACTGCCACGGCGATTAAACGCGTTAGCATTACTTGGTAGCCCTTCTAATTCCGCTTGGCATGAAATACAGTAGCGCACGCCTGGTAATGCTAACCTTCTTGCTTGTGGTATTCTCTCGTCACACTCATCACAAAGCTCAGCGCTCGCTCCTGAAATTAGGTTACTTCTTGCGTATTGCACTGCATCATTAACACTTGCATCTATTTGATCTTGAATTGCGCCATCTCGCGCCCATCCACTTGCCATAAATCCTCCTCATTTTTTGGAAGTTTTATGTAGATTAACAAGTAGAATATTTATAAGCCCTGAATAAAAAACACAGATACTTTTAATTAAGTCTTTTGAGGTTGAACAATACTTGAGTGAATATCGTGACTCTAGGCTTTGATAAACCTAAATATTTAATTTAGAGAGGTATTCTATAGACGAACGTAAGAAGTGCTTGAACAGAAAATTTTTTATCTTAATAACACATACCTACTTTAGAAAAAGTAAGTGGCGTCCCCAAGGGGATTCGAACCCCTGTTACCGCCGTGAAAGGGCGGTGTCCTAGGCCTCTAGACGATGGGG
>NZ_JASDDF010000037.1:24868-47825 GCF_030407535.1 Pseudoalteromonas sp. APC 3224
AAGTAAGTGGCGTCCCCAAGGGGATTCGAACCCCTGTTACCGCCGTGAAAGGGCGGTGTCCTAGGCCTCTAGACGATGGGGACACAGAAAACTGCTACCCTAGGACAAACACTAAAAATTGGTGGAGCTATGCGGGATCGAACCGCAGACCTCTTCGCTGCCAGCGAAGCGCTCTCCCAGCTGAGCTATAGCCCCAACTTATTCAATACGCTCGGTGATAACCACGTCGTGTATCGCTTAGTGCGGGGCGCATTCTATGCACCCCCCAAAATAAAGTCAACAGTTTTTTGTGCGACATTATTTAAATGGTTTAATTTTCAACAAACTGGCTATCATACATGCTAAAAAGTAGATTTTCATAGTATTTAGTAACCATGAGTTACGTTAAGTGTGCCACATTTGCGTTTGAGTTGAGAATAACGACTTTATAATACTAAAAGTACCTATTCACATCGGACTCAAAAGGTATACATTTATATGCAAATTGAGTTACCACCGCTTTTTGCCTAAAACGGGCCTACTTCCATCATAACCTAGCTGGATTTTATTAAATGCTAATTGTAAAGCTTAACTATGCTAAGCGATAAACAACTTGCTAATTTGAGTGGTTTAAACAATTGAATAATATAGGCAGGATGATCTGAACTAGAAAGTTTAACTTTGATTTCTTGGTTGCAACCCTGGCTCGGTAAATCAATTACCACTAAATTGAATTAATTTTCATCCTTAAAAAGCAACAGAGCCCTATCAAGTGAACATGAATGTAGTTACATTAGCGCCCAGCCATGCATGCTTATTGTTCGTTTTATGTTACCTTGTTGATAAAGTGAACACTATTTGCATTGCATTGATTATAAAAGCTTCATTCAGCACATTTTTATCATTCAAGTGTTGACACATTTACAAGTCTATCTATAATAGCGCCCCACAACAACGCAGCAATGTGGTGTTGTTTAGATGCGGGTGATTAGCTCAGTTGGGAGAGCATCGCCCTTACAAGGCGAGGGTCACTGGTTCAAGTCCAGTATCACCCACCACATATAAAATCTATTATTATGTTAATAGTCATGTGTAAATTTGTAATATGGGTCGTTAGCTCAGTTGGGAGAGCATCGCCCTTACAAGGCGAGGGTCACTGGTTCAAGTCCAGTACGACCCACCATTCTTTGAATGGTGCATATTACAAAAATCTAAATCCTCCAGTACCACCTTCCATTTTAATATTCATTATCGTCCACTCTTTTAGTTCAAGTTCAGTATTAATTACCATTTAGAAATTCGTTACCAAGTAATTCTTCGGTTTCAAAAAATCAGTATTCCAATCACATACCAAAAATTTATCTTTCGAGTTTTATTATCTCCAAAATCATTTTGTTTAAACTTACTTTATTACGCGTGCTATTCATTTACTTTAAATGGGTTTTTAGCTATTTTAAGGTAAAAATATAAACCTTTAGAATTAATTTGCTTAATAAGCTCTCATCTTCGAGGCGAATCTTTAAATTACCTTGTAAGCGTCTAAACTGTTGATTATAGTCTGTGTTAAATTCAATTACGCTTAAGCCAATGTCTAAAAATATTTTCAATGAAGCAAAAATACTGATTGTAGAAGAGCAGCCACTTGCTCAAAGCTACATGAAACAGTCGCTCGAAAAAATTGGCTTTGGACATATGCGTTTTGCAGATCATGCTCTAGCGGCAAAAGAACAATGCTTACATGAAGAATTTGACTTGGTAATTTGCTCTTTTAATCTAAGCAAACGCCAAGATGGCTACCAGCTTTATGAAGAATTACGCGCTAAAGCATTAATAAAACACTCTACTGGGTTTATTTTTACATCTGCGGAAACTAGCGGAGAGTTAGTTCACAGTGTATTAGAACTTCAACCCGATGACTTTTTAGTAAAACCCTTCTCTGTACAAGAGTTAAGAGTGCGCATAGAGCGTATTCTCAAACGTAAAAGCGACTTAAAAGCTATATACACTTTAATTGATGACGATAACCAGTCTAAAGCATTGAAACAAATTAATGCCCAACTCGATAAAAGTAATAAATACAGCCCTATTCTACTTAGATTAAAAGGCAATATTTTACTGGCGCTAAAACAAAACCAAGAAGCGAAAGATTTTTTTAAGTCAGTTTTGAATATGCAAAAGTTTGCATGGGCAAAAGTAGGATTGGTAGAAGCCTTAATTGCTAACAATGAGCATATTTTAGCTCAACGCATGCTTAAAACAATGCTTGAACGAAATGAGACTCGACTTATAGCCTTAGACTTATTAGGGCGTTTAGAAATAAAACTAAACCAATTTGATTTAGCCCAAGACTTTTTAAGCCAAGCGGCACACATTGCTCCACGTAATATAGACCGTCAAAAATCACTGAACAGCGTATCGCTCATTAATAGAGATTATGAAACCAGCTACTTAACTCAAAAAGATATTGCCACTTATGCTAAGTACTCTATGCATGATAGCCCAGACATTTATTTAAATGCTGCTCGTGCTGGGATTGATTTTGCATTGACCACAGATCAAACCGACCAAATAAACAGGATCTCTCGTCAAACAAATAAATATATTAATGAGTTAAAAACACAATTCCCAACCAGTAATGCGCAAACTCAAATCGATGTGCTCAATGCACGCCTTTATTATTTAAAAGATGAACATAAAAAAGCGAAACAGCTCATTGAGCAACTTGATGACAGCGATACTCAAATACGTTCAGTAGATGGTGCCCTAGACAAAGCAAAAGCACTGCATGAATTAGGTTTTCACCAAAAGGCGCAAGCGCTATTTAGTCAAATAATTGATCATTGCGAACGTCACCCAAGTAGAAGCGATGCTACTTACTTGCGTTATATACAGCAACAGCAAAGTGAAAGACGTGATATTAAAATGGGGCCGAAAGAGCTCAATAATCATGCTGTTAAGCAGTTTGAGCGCGGCCAATTAAATGTTGCCTTAGAGGCATTCAGCCAAGCATTTAGAGTCATGCCACACAATCCAAGTATTGCGCTTAATTTATTGCAATGTTTAGTGGATAAGTCAAAAAAACATGGTGACTCTTTCAATAGTCTATTGGCCCAAAAGTGCTTTAAACTATTAAAAAAATCCCCCTTAGCAGAAGAGCAATCAGAGCGGTTCGATAAACTACTTCAGATTGCTAAAGAAATGAAACTAGAGATTAGTTAGAGCCTGTTTGGCATTAATGCTACGTTATCGCCTATTTATGGTGAGTAACCACACCATATAGGCGCTGCCTTGCCTAAATCCCAAACAGACCGCTGCAAATTTAACCTTGAAAGGTCAACAGGCCCTAGAGCTTTTTCATTGCCAGTGCGTTTACACAGTAGCGTAAACCCGTAGGAAGTGGCCCATCAGGGAAAATATGCCCTAAATGCGCATCACACACATTACAAACAACTTCAACTCGCTCCATGCCATGACTATTATCCATGACATAACCAATCGCTTCCTCAGTTGCCGGTTGGGTAAATGAAGGCCAGCCGGTGCCACTATCAAACTTTTCATCTGCATCAAATAGTAAGTTGTCACAACAAACACACACATACTTACCTGGCTCTAACAAGGTACAACTACTCGAACTATTTGGTCGTTCAGTTCCCTTTTTACGGGTCACATAATATTGCTCTTCGTTTAACAGTTCGCGCCATTGCTGATCTGTTTTAACCACTTTTCGAACCGGTGTTGGATTGCCATGGTTGGCAAAATTAACAATATCGTTCCACTTCAACATAACAACCTCATTACGTTATTAATTTAACTAGCAATCATTTACTTGTATTCTGGTACGCCTGTGGCTAATACCACGATCAACGCTATCTAAAGACTATAGTGTGCTTTTCTGTTGCTGTAAGTATACGGCTTACATAGGCATGCAATTGGGCTTGACTGCCAGGAATGCTCACGCTTAATTGCCGGTCATTATTACTGTGCACTATTAGTTCATCGTTTCTTATTTCTATCGACTCAATATTACTGATGACTAACCAATGCGGGCCATTTTTTTATCAAACAGCCCTGTTAAACTAAAAACAAATAAGTGCTGCGCATCGCGTTGAATAAAATTACGCAGCGGATTGCGCATTTTAAACAACGGCGTTAATCGGTAACAACACGAACAAAACACCACAACCCACATTACTAAGGCAGCTTTAAACCAAAGGTGTTCCCCTAAAGAAAAAAAGTAGCCACTCGCTATAATAATGAGCCCTATTAAAGCGATTACTAATGCTATTTTTTTATTGATACTATGCATAAGCCCTCTTACTTTTTATCAGTTGCTTTTTCTGTCGGCTCGGGCCAATCACTAAAGAAAACACTTAAGTAACGACTTTTTGCCAAATACCACAACACCCATAATACAATCACCATTTGCACAGCTAAAAACAATGAGAAGCGATAATGGCTATGGGCTGCCTGAATACTCAACCACGACAAATCGATTAATGCACACGCAATCAGCGGCCAACGCATATACCGCCAAATACGCGCCAAGCGTTGTGTTGCTTGATGCGAGTCTCTTGGTCTGCGTAAACAAAATAAAATAGTGGGCACAATGGCTACTGCACCAATCGCTATAGCAATAAAAAAATCATTTTTTGACTTAAAAAACAATGACATTAAATCAAGCTCAGGTCGACGACTCAACGCGGCTATTACCCAAATAAAATAGGCGCGCAATAGTACTAAAATACTCAAGTGAAACGCTAATGGTGTACGATAGCTTCCATATTTATCCCAGTATTCAGGCCCATATCGACTCACAACTGATTTTTCCTATCGGCAATAGTGCCCAAAATAAAAAATGCCACTAATAAGGTAAGCGCTAACCACTTAGTGCCAAAAAACAGTAAAGCTTTAGTTAGCAGTGGGCTTAACCACACCACTAACAAGCCAAAGCCAAACGCAGTTATCAACACAAAACACGCCACCCTAATAATAAAGTGGCGCCTAGCTACGACGCCTTTGGTTAACTTTAAAATGTCATCCGCATACAGCGACACTAAGCACACCATTAAAAGCAGTGATAAATGCGGCAAATAGCCCTGTAACCATTGGCCTAGGTCAATTAACAAGGTATTAAGTATATTTGTAAAACTAGCCATTATGAGTCTCTAACAAAGTAATTAAATCATCCTCTGTCAGTATTTCTATACCAAGCTCTTGCGCTTTGGTGAGCTTAGAGCCGGCCTTTTCGCCCGCCACTAAGGCATCTGTTTTTGCTGAAACACTGCCAGAAACCTTGGCGCCTAATTGTTGTAGGCGCGCTTTTGCATCATTACGATTAAGCGTATTAAGCGTCCCAGTTAGCACATAAGTTAAACCCGCTAGCGGCTGTTCTTGCTCTGATGGCGCTGTTAACTGTGGCCAGTTTACTCCTTGCGCTATTAATTCGTTTACCACTGTCAGGTTATGCTCTTCAGTAAAAAAGCCGCGAACATGCTTCGCCACTATTTCACCTACATCGCTTACTTCTATTAGTTGTTCAATGCTGGCATCAATCACGTTTTCAAGCGTTAAAAAATGATTAGCCAAATTCTGAGCTGTGGCCTCACCGACTTCACGAATACCCAGTGAATATAAAAACTTTGCTAAGGTAGTGGTTTTAGCGTCATCAAGCGCCGCAACTAAGTTTTTTGCTGATTTTGGTCCCATTCGTTCAAGTGATTCAAAATGTCCCTGCTTTAAAATAAATAAATCAGCAGGGGTTTTGATCAGCTCTCGGTCAACTAATTGATCAACAATTTTGTCGCCTAAGCCGTCAATATCTAAAGCCTTGCGTGAAGCAAAATGTTTAATCGCTTGTTTGCGCTGTGCTTGACATACCAAGCCGCCTGTACAACGTGCAACAGCTTCTCCTTCAACCCGCTCAACGTGCGAGTCACAAATTGGGCACATAGTTGGAAATACAATCTCTTTTGCATCGCTTGGGCGTTGCTCAAGTACTACTTGGGTAATTTGTGGGATCACATCCCCAGCGCGGCGAATAATCACAGTATCGCCCACTTTAACGCCTAAACGGGCAATTTCATCAGCATTATGCAGTGTTGCATTCGATACCGTAACACCACCAACAAATACCGGCTCTAGTCGCGCAACAGGGGTAATTGCCCCAGTACGCCCTACTTGAAACTCTACATCTAGCAAGTGTGTTATTTCTTCTTGCGCCGGAAACTTATAAGCAATAGCCCAGCGCGGCGCACGCGCAACAAAGCCTAGGCGCTCTTGTAGGGCTTTTTTATTTACTTTTATTACCACGCCATCTATTTCATATTTTAGCTCGCTACGGCGCGTTAAAATGTCATTATAATAGGCAAGCGCGGCCTTTGGGCCTTCAACTAGTTTTGTTTCTGGACACAGTGGTAATCCCCAGTCGGTAAGCTTGGCAAGTTGCTGGTAATGATCTTCAGGTAAGGTGCCATCTGCGACCAATCCGGTGCTGTAAGCATAAAACATCAGTGGCCGTTTTGCGGTAATTTTTGAGTCGAGCTGGCGTAAACTGCCCGCTGCCGCATTACGTGGATTTACAAAAACTTTGTCACCACGCTTTTCTGCTTCGGCATTAAGCTTGTCAAACCCCGCGCTATCCATAAATACCTCGCCGCGCACTTCAAGTTCACGCGGGTAATCATCACCACGCAACTTTAATGGCACATTGCGAATTGTTTTTACATTTTGGGTAATATTTTCGCCAGTAAAGCCATCGCCACGGGTAGCTGCTTGCACTAATACCCCATCGCGATAAATAATCGATACCGCTAAACCATCCAGTTTAGGCTCACAGCAAAATGTAAGCTCGTCGGTGCTCATTAACCGCTCTTTAATACGACGATTAAAACCACTAAATTCGTCTTCACCAAAAGCGTTATCTAGCGATAGCATAGGCACTTGGTGTGCTACTTGCTCAAACTTGGCAAGCGCCGCCCCACCTACTTTTTGAGTAGGTGAGTCTAAACTTACAAAATTCGGATTCTCGCTCTCCAGCTCGATTAACTGTTTAAATACTCGATCATACTCAGAGTCAGGTATAGTAGGGGCATCCAAAACATAATACTTATAGCTGTGCTCTTCAAGATAGGAGCGAAGTTTTATTATTTTATCACGGATACTGTTTGACATACTGACCTCAAAAAACATAAAAAAAGCCACTTTGACGAGTGAACGCCCAGTGGCTTACAAAATTTAACTTATGCGTATATTACGCAGAAAATGCGCGAACCTGCTCAACATATTGACGAATACGCTCTACCGTCATTTCGTTTCGCTCAGCATCCAAGATTTCAGCTCCAAATTCATCTGCTAGCTTCTTAGCGGCGCTGTGCAGCATATTAAACGCAGCAAGGCCATCGCCATCACATGGTAGAGTCATAAATAAGCTCACGCCTGCGGTACTAAACTGTTCCATATTATCAATATCGAACGTGCCAGGGTTATACATATTTACCAGTCTAAATAACACCGGCCCTTGGCCTGCAGGGTCTAGATGGCGATTAAAAAAGCCTTCTTCTGAATATTTAAAACCTAGCGTGTTAACTGCTGGCAGTAATTTACTGCCTTGCATGGTCAGTCCTTCTGGCATTTGAATATGCACAATCACAAAGTCTGAAACATCTTTAGGGGCGTCTTGTTGTGTATCAACAGCCTCTTCGGTTACGACTTCAAGGTCATCTTCAATAGCTGTATCAGCTGGGCTAACATCTATTTGTGGCTCATCAGCACTGAAGTTTAACTCACTCATTTGTGGCTCTTCTCGTTGCGCTAACGTTGGCTCTTGTGGCTCAGTATGCACAGATGAAGGCTGCTGTTCTTGAACAGGTTCAACTCGCTCGCTTGCAGGGAGTTCAGCATTCTCTTTTTTTCTTACTGACCACAAACCGTGTATTAATAAGCCACCAATGACAAACACACTGATCACAATTAAAACCCATCTTAATTCTTCGGCCATCCCCTCACCTTTTATTATTAATATGCCTAACTGCCATCATTTTACCCAAAACAACTAGCAAATGACTATAAAATTATGCATGTGCAAGTTGCACCGCTTGTTCAATATCTACAGCAACCATGCGCGACACGCCGGGCTCTGCCATGGTTACACCCGTTAATCTACCCGCCATTTCCATTGCAATTTTATTATGGCTTATATAAATAAACTGCACAGATTGTGACATTTCTTCAACCAATCGGCAAAAACGAACCACGTTGGCATCATCCAATGGGGCATCTACCTCGTCCAGCATACAGAATGGAGCTGGATTGAGCCTGAATATAGAAAACACCAATGATAATGCGCTCAGCGCTTTTTCTCCACCACTTAACAAATGAATTGTCGAATTTTTTTTACCCGGAGGTCTTGCCATTATACTAACACCACTCTCGAGTAAATCGTCACTGGTTAATTCTAAGTAAGCACTGCCGCCGCCAAATACTTTTGGAAAAAGCTGACCAAAATCGTGATTCACTTGATCAAAGGTAGACTTAAAGCGCGTTTTAGTTTCACGATCTATTTTATGAATAGCGCCTTCTAAAGCTGTCAATGCCTGGGTTAAATCATCCAGCTGATTATTTAAATAATCACTTCTTTGCTTAGCTTGTTCAAATTCATCAATGGCTGCAAGGTTAACGGCTCCTAATTGCTCAAGCTGATTACTGACTCCAGCAAGTTGATTTTGCGCTGCATTTAATGACAACTCTGCAGGAAGCTCTGCTAAAACCTGTTTTAAATTTTGATTAAGCTCGCTAAGTGGCTCAAGTACCGCTTGCGCTTTTATTAATAGGCTTTGCTCTTCAATACTCAGCTTCTGGTGTTGCTCTTGTAATGCCACCAGCTCAGTTTGTGACGTTTTTAAACTCGCTTGTTTGTTTTGTAATTCTTGTTTTGCTTGAGCTAACTGCTGTTGAATATCCACAAGGGTTTGTTCGCCTTGTTGGTGCTGCACTAATAATTGTTCAATACTTAGTGCAAGCTCTTGCTCAGGAATAAGTAACGCCTCAATTTGCTCTATTAGCTCTTGCGTTCCTTCTACAGCCATTGTTAATGCTTGTTCGGCATGGTTCAACTTGGTTTGACTGAGCTGCCACTCACTACGCACTTTTTGCTCATTAAGGTTTGCCTGATGTGCTTGCGTTTTATACTGTTCAGCATTATTTAAAGCTTGTTTGTAACCTTCATCACGATTTATTCGTGTTCTATCGGCTTGGTTAAGCTCTACAGCTAAGGCCTCTAATTGCTCTGCAAGCTGTTCATTTTTATCAAGCTCTTCACCCAACAATTTGCTTAACTGCTGCTGTTGTTCTAGCAGTGGTTGACGTTGTTGTTGTAATTTCGTCACCTGTTGCTGATGTTGATCAGCTTGCGCTTTGAGCATATCACCACGCGTAGTTGCTACAGCAAGTTGTTGTGCTAATTGGTGAATAGTGTCTTTGCGCTCGTTTTGCTGCTCGGTTATTAATGCAGCTTGCGCTTGATGTTCTTCAAGTGTGGAGTGTGCGTCCGTCAATGCCTGTTGTTGTTGCTCAAGTAAGGTTTCTTGCTGTTTGAGCTTTTTGTGCATTAATAATAAGGAGTTTTCTGCATTTTTTTCGCCACTAAGATGCCAATTTCGACCATGTAACGCTCCTTGCTTGTCCATCACTGCAATATAACTGGCATCGTTAAGATGGTGAGCTTCACCCTCGGCATCATAAGCAATATGGTTTAATAACTCTGGGTAGATACCAGCGCTAATAAAGGCAGCAATACTATTGCTTGCCACAGACTGTGAGGGTATTTGCCACGTGCTATTTTCTGCTTTACCTTGTGATACATGAATATGCTCAAGTGATGACAGCGCCTGCTCTACTAAAAACTCATAACCCGGCTGAACAGTTAACTGCTTGAATAAAGTTAAAGTTTTATCGTTGTTTTTTTCAAGTCCAAGGGTAGTTTTTAGCCCTGCTATACCGGCTTTTAGTTCATTAACTTGCTGAGATAAATGCTGCCATTGCTGCTGAGCTTCATCAAGCTGTTGCTGCTGTATTGCCTGAGCACTTTGACCTCTACTATGAGCAGTTTGCGCGTTAGCCAGCTGCTCTGTTAGCGTTTGTCTGTGCTGCTGTTGCTGAATTAATTGCTGCTCTATCTCACTGCGTTTTAACTCATCTATTTGCTCATCAAGCTGCGTTAGTTGTTGCTTAACATAACTGATTTTCTGCTCTGTATGTTTTACTGCATTTGCATACGCTAACTGCTGATTATTTAATTTTTGATAGTCTTCTGTTAGTGATTGCCACTGTGATGTGTCGGCATTTTTAATCTCCAGCAGCCGATTAACCTCATCGCTAAGCTCTATAACCTGCTCGCTGCACATTAAGCTATGCTCTATAGCCTGTTGCAAGTTGTCATCTAACTCCTGGCAAAGACTTTGTTGCTGCGTTTTGACTTCTTCACTTTGGTTTTTTTGTTGCTCTAGCTTGGCTAAATTTTGTTTCAGTGACAGCGTTTGTTGCTTAATGCTAATCTGCTGCTGTTCACAGCGAGTCAATTCGGTATGCGTATGGTGCTGCTGTTGCTGTGCATCATCGAGTTTATCTTGTTGAGCTTGCACTTGAGCATCAAGGCTTGCCAGCACATCATCATGGCCTGAATGCGCCGTTTTAAAGAAGTTGATTTGGTCATCCAGCTTTTTTATTTGCGCACTTTTATCAAGCTGTTGCTGATGCAGCTTTTGCCATTTTAATACCGCTATTTGCCCCTTTAAAGTGCGCTCTTTGGATTTAAGTTCGCGATATTTTTTAGCCTCAACCGATTGTACCGCCAGTTTATCAAGCTGGTTTTGTAACTCTTGACGAACATCAAGCAGTCGCTCTAGGTTTTCTCGGGTGCTTTTTATGCGTGTTTGCGTTTCGCGGCGGCGCTCTTTGTATTTAGAGACCCCTGCGGCTTCTTCTAAAAAAACACGTAGCTCTTGCGGTTTGCTCTCTATTAAACGTGAGATCATCCCTTGTTCGATAATAGCGTAGCTTCGCGGCCCAAGGCCCGTGCCTAAAAATATGTCGGTAATATCACGTTTTCGGCATTTACTGCCGTTTAAAAAGTACAATGACTGACCATCGCGAGTCACCAAACGCTTAATAGCCACTTGGTTACGATCAGCAAAAGTATTGGGTAACTTACCCTGAGTATTATCAAATATTAATTCAACAGAGGCTTGCGAAATGGGCTTGCGGTTAGTAGAGCCATTAAAAATGACATCGGTCATGGCATCGCCACGTAAATTTTTAGCTGAGCTTTCACCAAGCACCCATCGCACCGCATCAATGACGTTTGATTTGCCACAGCCATTAGGGCCGACAACACACGTCATTTGGTCAGGAAATGGAATTTTAGTGGGCTCTACAAACGATTTAAAGCCCGCTAATTTAATAGTGCTTAAGCGCATTTTATTGTTATTACCGATTTATTATTGTTTTTTACTATAAGTAACTTAACGCATAAATAGCTAAAAAGTTAAGCTTGGCGTTTAAAATTATCTAAAATAATACCCGTGGCCATTGCTACATTAAGCGACTCTGCACCGCCAAAAGCCGGAATGGTTATTTTGTTGCTCACTAATTTTGCACACTGCTCGCGTATTCCATGTGATTCACTGCCCATAAGCAATACACCTTGGCCACTAAATTTAGTGCTATGCACACTTTGGCCATCTAAAAATGCACCATAAATAGGCATATTTAATGTAGATAAGTATTCAGGCAATTCAACTTGGCTTACCGATACGCGAACGAACGATCCCATTGTGGCGCTAATTGTTTTTGGGTTATACGGATCGGCACTGTCAGTGCTAGCAACAATATGTTTTATACCGTACCAATCAGCCACGCGAATGATGGTACCTAAATTCCCAGGATCAGATACGCCATCCAAGGCTAATATTAAACTGTTTTCATCTGGTAATACGGTGCTTGGCATATCAACAATTGCAATAGCCGCATTATTACTTACCAAAGTACTTACCTTTGTTAGCAGCTCTTCATCCGCTGTAATAAAATGCGTTTGAGGGTATGCGCTTTGGTTATTATCAATAAAGCTTTGCGTTGCAAATACATCGTTTACTTTTAATGGGCTATTTAATAACTCCAGTACATTTTTTTCGCCTTGTACTAAGTATTGGTTAAATTGCTTGCGATACTTTTTTTGCCCAAGCTGGCGAATAAGTTTAAGTTGGTTTTTTGAAATCATGACAGCCCCATTAAATTATCTGCACAGTATACCAGAGGTGACTTAAAGTGCAGCCCCATAAACAGTAAAAGCAATAAAAATAGCCTACTTACAATCAGCTAGCTAATTATAAAGATTGTTTTTTTTATCTAAAAAAGGTAAATTTACAAAAAACAACATGGATATATTTTTAAAATGGAACCAGTACACCCAACTTCATCTGAGTCAAATCAAACACCCCCTGCTATTTTTAGCGGTAAAGTACAATTTAGCGGCAAAGCCGGCGAATTTTTTGGTATATGGATTGTTAATATACTGCTGAGTATTATTACTCTCGGAATTTATTCGGCATGGGCAAAAGTTCGCACCTATCGTTATTTTTACGGTCATACGCGTATCGACGGCCATAGCTTTGACTATCTAGCGACCCCAATACAAATTTTAAAAGGACGCATTTTAGCGGTCATCGCATTTTTAATTTACACCTTACTGAGCAGCCTCGCACCGGCGGTAGGCCTTTTATTTGCTATTGGCTTTTTATTTTTATTGCCGTGGATCATCAACCAAGGTCTGCGTTTTAATATGCGTATGACTCGCCATCGTAATGTACGCTTTGCCTTTTCAGGTAATTACGGCGATGCATTTATTAACTTTGTTTTATTGCCTATTGCAAGTGTATTCACCTTACACCTATTGCTGCCGTATGTATTAAAGCGAATTGACCAATATATGCATGAAAACATCAGCTATGGAAATAAACCACTTACAGTAAATCTTCAGGGCGAACGCTATTACATCGCAGCACTTATTACCCTAGGAGTTGCAATAGGTGGCTTAGTTATTTTTGGCTTCTTTGCTGGTGCAAGTGCCTTAACTATCGATAACTTAAACACGCAAAACTTTAGCCTTTCGACAATTGTAGTGCCGCTATTAATTGCTACGTTGTATGTTGCGTTTTTAACACTGGTAGGCGCTGTTTATCATTCGCTTATTAGAAATCATATTTTTAATAACAGTGAATTTACAGAAGTCGCTACCTTTGATTCGAACTTAAAAACCATTGACTATGCCATCTTACTATTTACCAATGTACTGGCAATTATATTTACCTTAGGACTGGCCTACCCTTGGGCTAAAGTACGCAGAGCAAAGCTATTAGCATCAGTTACAGAAGTCACTATTTATAGCGGCGCACTTTCGTTGATTGATGTTGCACAAAATGAGCAGTCATCATTTGCTGAAGAAGCTGCTAATGTGTTTGATATTGATATTTCACTCACCTAATGAGTAATTATCCTATTTTTGGCTGTTATTATTACCCTAATAGCAGCCAACATATTAAAAGCTATGCACACCTTTCTCATGAGCAAATAACACTTGTTGACTCTGAGAATACGACGTTACTTGCATCAAAAATAGACAATTGCCAACTTGATAGCCCGTTACCTGGCACGGCGTCAGAGTTAAATTTTGCTGATGGTGGGCGATTTATTCCTCAAGATGTAGAATTTAGGTGGCCATTCGCGCTTAAAGAGCATGGACTCAGTGAACGCTTAGAAAGAAATAAGATTCTTATTGTTGCATCCGTGCTGCTAATTCCCATATTGCTTTGGTTAATTTTATACCGCTTAATACCATCAGTAGCCGTTTATAGCGTTAACTTAGCACCTGCCTCGACAATTGAAACGATGGGAGAGCAAACGCTCAGTGTGATAGAAAAAGTCGCATTGGAACCTTCTCAACTTTCCACTAATAAGCAATCAGAAATACAGCAACAATGGCGTTTAATGCTTAACTCGCTCAATTTAGACAGTGCAAAGTTTAGGCTCTCTTTTTATCAGTCTGATTATTTTTCAGCTAATGCGTTTGCTCTTCCAAATGGTCAGGTTGTTGTAACTGACGAACTTGTTGAGCTATTAAAAAATGACCCTGATGCCCTGCGTGCTATTTTACTTCATGAAATTGGTCATGTTCAGCACCATCACAGCATTCGCCTTGCAGCACAAGCTGCAGCGAGCACCGTTGTATTTGCAGTTATTTTTGGTGACTTAGAAGGTATATTAGAGGTCGTGCTTGGCTCTGGTTCATCTTTTTTGCAACAAGCGTTTTCGCGAGATATGGAACAAGAAGCCGATGTATATGCGATTAAAAACCTTTTAAAATTAGGGTATTCTAACCACGACTTTGCAGATGCAATTGAAGCACTGGAAAATAATTTAAAAGCGCAAGAAGGGACCTATGATGATACTTGGTTAAAGTATTTATCAACGCACCCAAGTTCTCAAGAGCGAATAGAATATGCGAGGCAATATAAACCAGAATGACCCCTGAACTAAATTTGCTCTTATTGGTTATCATTATGATAACGCTTGGCTACGGATTTATTTATCCGCGCTTTGCAGGCAGTAGCTTTAAAAAAGTATCGGTGCAAGATTTATTTGCAACGGGCATTACACTATTAATTGCATCTAGCCTTTATTACAACTCGGGCGTGCAATTTAGCTGGTTAGTATTTGAAGTTAATTGGTTTTGGTTTACTTTTTTAACTTACGTCATAATCGAAATCCCGGTGTTTTTTATTTATGCTAAAAAGCACAATATGCAGTTTTAATAGTACTTTTATTTTTATACAAAAAAAGCGCCTAATTGGCGCTTTTTAAGCTACATTAACACAAATTAATATTTATGCTTAAGTGCCCACAAATGCAGTAATTCACTGGCAATCGTTGCAGCGGCAATAGCGGTAAGCTCACTTTGGTCGTACGACGGGGATACTTCAACCACATCCATTCCCACCATATTAATGCCTTTAAGTGCGCGTAAAATTTTAAGCACTTTATCAGAGGTTAAGCCACCACACACTGGTGTGCCCGTGCCTGGTGCAAAGGCAGGGTCTAAACAATCTATATCAAAGGTTAAATAAACCGGCAAATCGCCCACTCGCTCAATAATCTGAGCTGCAATATCATTCGCATGCAGATCATTGGCTTGCATGGCATCAATCACTGCAAACTCATGCTTGCTTTGATCAAAGTCGGTACGAATGCCTAGCTGAATACTGTGATTAACATCAATTAACCCTTCCATTGGCGCATGATAAAACATGGTACCGTGATCAAAACGCGAACCGTTACTATAAGTATCAGTATGCGCATCGAAGTGAACTAATGCCATTTTGCCATGAATTTTTGCATGTGCGCGCAATAGTGGTAACGTTACGAAATGATCGCCGCCCAAGCCTAATAATGTTTTACCTTGGCGAAGTATTTGCTCTGCCGCCATTTCTAATTGCGCGGTAAAATATTCAGGATCCCCCACCGGATAAGTAAAGTCGCCAGCATCCGCCACGGTTAAGCGCTCAAACAATGGAAATGTCCATGGGTATTTTGTATCTTCCCATGCTAGATGTACCGATGCTCTGCGAATAGCATCAGGTCCTAAGCGGGCACCAGGGCGCCCTGAAGTGGCCAAATCAAACGGTAAACCCAGTACTACTACATCGGCTTCAATCGCGTTAATGTTTTGTACCATAGGACGACGTAAAAACGTCATCCCATTTGAGTACAATGAGTGGTCAACACAACCAAACAAGCTAGACATTGCTTATAACTCTTCTAAATAAGTGTAGCCATCAAGGCCGCTTTGCAACTCGTCTAAAACGCTTTGCTGTTCATCTGGTGCAATTTTTGCGCTCACTAACTGCGCATATGACTGCTGAAAACCTTCAACATCTAAATGTACATAACGCATCATATCAGCCACAGTATCACCATGATTAATTTCTGTAATACTAGCAACACCTTGCTCATCCATATTGACAATAGCACTATGTGTATCACCAAATAAGTTATGCATATCGCCTAAAATTTCTTGATAGGCACCTACTAAGAAAAATCCCATTAAATAAGGTTTATCTGCTGTAAACTCAGGTACTGGCAACGTACTTTCAATGCCTTGACCATCTACATAATGCTCTAATGCGCCATCTGAATCACAGGTGATATCTAGTAACACAGCCCGTTTTTGTGGAGCTTGCGTTAAACCACTTAATGGCAATACCGGAAACACTTGGTCAATACCCCACGCGTCAGGCAATGACTGAAACAATGAGAAATTGACAAAAAACTTGTCCGCTAAACGCGCATTCAGATCATCTATAATCGGTCGATGAAAACGGTTTTTGTTATCCATTAATTTATTAAGTTCATAACACACGCGTAAGTTTATTTGCTCTGCCCATGCACGCTGAGTTAAATCTAATAATCCCATCGCAAACTGGCTATGCGCTTCAGCTAAATCACCTTGGCTGTCGTGAAAAATCTCAATTAATGCACGGTCATCAGTAAGCACATGTAATTGTTGCCATGAAATCCACATATTTTTAAGTAACTGCGGCGCATCATCTGCTGGCGCTTCTATTTCTTCTGGTGCATATGTTTCGGTGCCAATTACATTGGAAATAAGCACTGCATGGTGCGCCGTTAATGCTCTTCCCGACTCTGAAATAATGGTAGGAAAAGGCTGTTCATACTGCTTACAAATATCACCGATGGTGTACACAATATTATTTGCGTATTCGGCCAAGCTATAATTCATTGAGTTGTGTGATTGACTGCGCGTGCCATCATAATCAACCGCTAGACCGCCGCCTACATCAAGGCACTCTATTTGTGCACCCAACTTGCGTAGTTCACAATAAAAACGCGCAGCTTCACTTACACCTAAGCGTACATCACGAATATTGGCCATTTGCGACCCTAAGTGAAAATGCACAAGCTGTACTAGATCAAGCTGATCAGTTTCTTTTAAACGGTTTACTACATACAGCACTTGCGAAGCAGATAACCCAAACTTAGATTTATCACCGCCACTGGCCTGCCATTTACCTTTGCCTTGCGAGGCTAAACGCACACGAATACCAATACGCGGTTTTACGTTAAGTTCTTTGGCTTGGCTAAGCACCATGTCCAGCTCAGACAATTTCTCAAGTACGATATATACTTTATGGCCCAGCTTTTCGCCAATCAGCGCTAAGCGCACATATTCTTTATCTTTGTAGCCATTACATACAATCACCGCACTGGTTTTTTCTGCCAGTGCTAATACGGTTAATAACTCTGGCTTGCTGCCTGCTTCTAAACCTAGCTGTTTTTTTTCTACTTGTGCTTGGCTGGCAACAATTTCTTCAACGACTTCGCGTTGTTGATTTACTTTAATTGGATAAACTAATAAATAGTCTTTTGGATACCCATAGCTTTCTATTGCGGTATTAAATGCGCCACATAAGCTATGCACACGATGGTGTAAAATTTGTGGAAAGCGAACGAGTGCTGGCAAACTTAAACCTTTGTCTTCAAGCTGCTTAGCAATGTCTGTTAGTGCAATGGTTTGCTGTGGGGCATCAGCCTTGGGCGCAACATACACATCACCTTGATCATTAATACCAAAAAAACCTTGGCTCCAATGACGAACGTTATAGCTCGTACGAGCTTGTTCAAGTGATGTTGTCTCTTTCATTTATCTTTCTCTTTTATTTATGAATGCCAAACCGGCTAGTTGAGGCGCATTAAAAGAAAAATAGTGATTCATGTCCAACAAGTATTTCTACTCGTAACGAGTTAGGATTGAAATTGATAAATGAAAGCTTCAAAAAAAGTAGTATTAGCTGAGCGCAAGCTCCATAAATAAGCTATTCGGGTTTTCTGTGTATTCACCAAAAGGGGCACATTGCACAAACCCTAAATTCTCATAAAGATGGATTGATTGTATTTGCTTTGGTCCTGTTTCTAGTTTTATGATTGGGATTTCTTCTTCGCCAGCATAGTGCAATAAAATTTGCATAATACGCCGTGACAAGCCTTTTCCGCGATAGCTAGGTTTTACGTAAAGCCGTCTAATTTCGCCATACCAGCTACCATCAAATTGCTTTACTATTGCGCCACAGGCAACTATTCCGTCTTGATTTTTTAACCCTACAGCGTAAACGCTCGGTTGACCAAGCTCATTAACTGTAAGCGCTTGTGAAGTTGCTACAGGATATAATGAGCTAATAAGTCGATCTATGTCAGCAAATACGTTGATCACATCCTGATCACTAGGGTCTAAGTCGACTAACTGCATGGTTTATCTCAAGGTTATGCTTAAATATATTTAAACTATACCGTATCGATAGGAATGAACAACCTACTTAGGCTAAGTTATTTTTAGTGGGTTAGTTTTTTGCTAGGATAATAAATAGCTCAATAACAAGGTGAGAATATGATGTACCCAGAAAAAGAGCGCTTATTAGCGCTCTTTATCAATTATTAAAGCCCTTGTTCATCCGCCATTTTTTTAACTATTTGTGGTGCCGTCCACAGTGACGGTAGCAACACAAATGACACAGGCACCGCAGTGACCACAATAAATGACTGCAAGGCTGAAATTCCGCCCTCGCCTATAGAAATAAGCAACGCTGCCATCACCCCCATCATAATCCCCCAAAACACTCGAATAGAGGTTTGTGGGTGATCGGTACCCGTCATTACCATAGATACCGAGTACGTCATTGAATCACCTGTTGTTGCCACAAAAATAGTGGTCAGTACTAAAAATAACACCGACACAACAAATCCCATAGGTAACTGCTCAGTGATGGCTAACAATGCCGCTGGCAAATTAAGCCCAGCAAAAGGCTCTGATATAACGCCAGGATTATTTAATTCAAAAAAGATGCCTGAGCCGCCAACAATAGTAAACCAAAAACACGTGATCACAGGGGCAACCACAGAAATAAGTAAAATCATTTCACGAATAGTACGTCCACGGGATATACGTGCAACGAACATAGCCATTAATGGGCCATAACCTAAAAACCAGCCCCAAAAGAATACAGTCCACCAGTCTAGCCACGGTTTATCGGCACGAAATGTAGCCATAGGAATAAAGTTATCTAAATACAAACCAAAGGAATGAATGTAACTGTCGATAATAAACGCAGTTGGCCCCATTAGTAATATAAACAACATCAGCAACACTGCCAGTACAACATTAAAACGGCTTAGTAGCTGAATACCTTTGGTAACCCCACTTACCGCTGAAAGTGTGTAAATTCCAATTAAGCTAAATAAAATAACCACCTGCGTGGTGTAGGTATCAGGAATGGCAAACAACTTTTCTAGACCAAAACTCACTTGTAAACCTAAAAAACCAATAGGACCAACAGTGCCTGCAACCACAGCGAGTACACAACATGCATCAACAATAGTACCAAGCGCACCTTTCATTGCGCGATCGCCAAATACGGGGTAAAGCAAAGTGCGCGGTTTAAGCGGTAAGCCTTTTTCGTAATGGAGATGCATATAAACAATACCGGTCAAACTACCTAAAATAGCCCAGGCTAAAAAACCCCAGTGCATAAAGCTTTGTGCAAGGGCGTTATAGGCGGCATCCCTTGTGCCAGTTTCACCACCAAATAACGGGGGCGGAGAAATAAAGTGTGCCATTGGCTCTGCTGCGGCCCAAAATACACCGCCACCTGCAAGCAAAGTGCACATAATTATACTGATCCATTTGAAGGTAGATATTTCAGGTGTTTTTAAACCGCCGAGCACCACTGAACCGGTGCGGCCTACGGCCAAAAATATGCCAATCACAAAGGTTAATAACAGCAGAACTTGCCAAAAGGCGCCAAATATTTTGGTGGAGAAGGCAAAGGCAGAGTTTATCCAATCCGACATCAGTTTTATGTCGTACAGTGCCAGCGCGGCAAATAAAACTAATATACCGCCACTGATTAAAAAAACGGGTATATCAACCCCTTCCAGAAACTTTACTCGGGGAGAGTGTGTTTCACCCGACTTTAAAGCTACTTTCGTGGTATTCATTTATCGCTCCTAATGGTTTTTTACAGTTACCGACATAGCGACATACCATGACATAACCCTAAACCATAGTTACAACGAACGAAAAAGCAACTCAAAAGCAAGTTTCAAGTACCTGTCGTGTTTACGCTTGGATAATGTCACAACAAGTAGACTTATTGCCAATTCCTGACTAGTTTAACGCGTTGAAAACGCTAAACCAATGCCACAGCAATGATTTATGCAACGGTTACAAAATAGTAAAAAACTCATTACACTTAGCTAGCAAATAAACAAAAAGTATACATTTCTGTTTGAGCTAAAACGCAGTAAGTTAGCAAACGTTACTGCCCAATTTGAGGTTAAACAAAGCGACTTATAGATTGGGGTAACTAAACTTGTCGCCTCAGTTAATGATAAACACCAGATTACTGGTGCTCTTTATGCCATTTTAAATAATTGCTGTGTGTTAATGGTTTTGCAAATAAATAACCTTGCACAGCATTTACACCCATCGACTTTAATACATGTAGTTGCTCAGCACTTTCGACCCCCTCGGCTACAATATTAATATCTAAACTATGACCTAAACCAATAATAGACTGAACTATGCTTTGCCCCGATGCGTTATCCAACACTTTATCAATAAAGCTTTTATCTATTTTTAGTTCGTCTATCGGTAAAACACTCAAGTGCTTTAAACACGAGTAGCCGGTACCAAAGTCATCAATTGAAAATACAAATCCCTGCGACTTTAACTCTTTCATTTGCTTTACCGTACTCATTAAATCACCCGCTAACATGGACTCAGTGATCTCTAATTTAATTTGTGAGGGTAATACATCATACGTCTCAATCGCTTTAAACAACTCGCCTTTTAAAGTAGAAGAATTAAACTGACACTGGCTAATGTTAATAGACACATTAAACTGGTTTTTCAGTACGTTATGAGCTCGAAGTGTTTCCAGTAAAATACAAATATCGCGCAATACAATGTTTTGTAACTTTTGAATTAAGCCAAATTGCTCGGCAATCGGAATAAACGAATTAGGAGAGATTAGTCCTTTGGTTGGGTGATTCCATCGTATGAGTGCTTCTGCACCAATAATACTGCCATCAATTGATAATTGAGGCTGAAAGTAAGCACAAAATTCATCACATGCAATCGCTCTGACTATATCTGTTTCAAGCTCAGTTTGATTTTCCAGTAAGGTTTGCAATGCAGGATCGTAAAAGCTACTACTATTTCCACCCTTCATTTTAGAGCGGTACATAGCGGTATCTGCAAATTTTAAAATATTTTCGCTAATGGCATTGGCGTTATTAATTAAACATATACCTATACTGCAGCTAACTTGAAACGCTAAATCCCCTATCTCAAACTTGTCATAAAAAACGCTTTGTACCACTTTAGCCATTAATTCTGATTCAAGACTCGCTTGCTTATGGCTATCTCCTACATTCTCAATGAGTATAATAAATTCATCACCGCCAACACGGGCAAGGGTATCTGTTGGGTTTAAAACACGCGTTAGTCGCTGTGATAGCTCAACCAGTATTTCATCACCGGCATTGTGCCCTAATGAGTCGTTTATACGTTTAAAATTATCTAAATCTAAAAATAAGAGTGCGCCCGTGTGATCAGACTGCTTAATTTGTTCAACATACATACTGAGTTTATCATTGAGCATTCTGCGGTTCGGGAGGTTTGTAAGCGGGTCAAAAAATGCTAACCGTTGCACCTCTTCTTCTGCCGCTTTACGAGTAGAGATATCTCTGGCCATCCATACTACATGTCGCTGAGAGGGATTATTAGGTTGGTAACTTTCAAGCGGGGCTGTTCGTCCTTCAAATGTAAGTTGTTTACCTTTTATATTTAGCTGATACTCAAACACTTGAACTTCATTAGTTTGAAGCGTTTTGGCAATTACCGCCATAATAGGATTAGCATCCTCAGGAGGCATAATATCTCTGACATTTCGATTAATCACATGCTCTTGGCTTAAATATAAACTTTCATTAGTAGTGCCGTAAACGTTGGTATACTCCCCTTCTTCACTCAAAATAAGAGTTAGATCGGGAAGTACTTTTGCGAAGGCTTTAAACTTTTCATTACTTTGCTGTAATTCTGCAAGTAACACTTTTGATTTTAGTGACTCTGTGTGCTTTTCTAAAGCAATACTGGTGAAATCAACAAAAAAGTCTATTAACTCTAAATCTTGAGGTGTCGGTGACTTGGCACTGTCATGATAAATTGCAAAAGTGCCTAATATGTCTGATTGTGTTGAAATAATAGGGGTTGACCAGCACGACCTTAAATCAAAACTCAATGCCAACGCTTTATAGTTTTCCCATAAGGGTGATGTTGCAATATCTGAGGCTATTACTCGCTTTTTTTCATACACAGCAGTACCGCATGAGCCAACACTGGGGCCGATATGTACGCCATTAATTGCCTCACAGTAACCCTTTGCAATATTCGGGGCCGCACTATGAAATAGCTGTTCACCTTTGAGCGTTAATATAGAGCACTTGGCAGAAGGGTCTTCAATTAACTCCTCGATAGATAAACAAATATTTTCAAGTACTTCATCAAGTGGTGCACCCAAGGCTATTTTAGATAATATACTTTGTTGCTGAGAAAGCAGCTTTCTGACTCTCATTATTTCAATCAAGTTATTTCCCTCAACAATCTTCTAAGCTAAATGCGCAGCTATATTCTATATAATAATTTATTATAGTCTTTTGACTATACATAATATTGAAATTAGCATCTATGGTAATTTTGTCTATTGCGCGAGCATTTTATTTAACTAGGGTCTGTTGACCTTTCAAGGTTGAATTTGCAGCAGTCTGTTTGGTATTTAGGCAAGGCAGCGCCTATGTG
>NZ_JASDDF010000038.1:0-45713 GCF_030407535.1 Pseudoalteromonas sp. APC 3224
GTTTGCTGTTCATTACGGCATCTTTCACCCAAGTTCAAGGGGCGCATTTGCGCATACGTCACAGCCTATAATTTATATTATGTTAAATAAGATAAAACCCGTCATTTTGTCGTGCAATCACCCTAACGTGTTAAAGTTGCGCCAACTGTTTATTTTTATAAGTTTTGTTCATTTTTGGTTAATCTAATAAATTGATTGAACCGTGCGTTATCAATCTAAAAATATCATCGTTAAATCTTCCGCGCTGATTAAATAACAATGTCAACGGAATTAAGGGAACGGATATGGCAGATTTTAAACAGTTACTTTTTAGGGCGGGTTTTATGAATTTTGGTAGGCTAGACCGCCGCGCCGCCATGGACTTTTTATTCATAAAGTCTGAGCGCACACTCGAACGGTGGATAGCTGACAACAAACCATGCCCTCGCGCTGTTGCTATGTTAAAGCAACGTATTGCGGGTGGTGTGTCTTTTCATAAATCATGGGATGGTTTTTATATTTGCAGGGATGGATATTTATGGACGCCACGCGGGAAACGCTACGAGCCGAGTTATATTAATAAAATCGACTTTTTGCAAAACTCAGTGCGTTACAATGAAAACCACGTCATAGCATTACAAAATCAAGTTAACCACTTACACGACCTAGTTGCAGCCAGTGAAACGCTAAAAACTATCGGTAATGATTTGATAAAAATGTCTGACGAGTTCGCGCTAAAAGATATTGTTTTAAAATACGGCGCAAAAAAACGCGCTTAGTTTTTGGCCGCTTGTTTTAAGCGGCCTTTTTTTTTGTGTATATTAAAAGTCACCAGCGACCTACCCCACATTTAAGGCTTACACCATGACAAAACACCAACGCTACGAGCAACGAAAAAAAGCACAGGGACTTAAAAAAATTACCCTTTGGATACCGACCGATTCAGAGATCGAATTAAAAAGCATGGCTGAGTTTTGCTGTGAAAATAAAAACCATATTCCCTTTATGGCGCGCAGTACAACCACGGGGCGAATGTGTAAAGCCATATAAAAAAAGGCCGCTAAATTGCGGCCTTTTTTATTCTTTGGTAATTATGTTCCCGTCATTGTCTTTTATTTTACCGCCACCCTTTACGTGCCTAAATCCTTTTTTCAACTTGCCATTTTCAAAGGCTTGTTCATATGCACTTTGTTGTGCTGGTTTCTTAACAATTGTTCGTCTATTGTGGTACATGATAACCCCGTTTAAATGCCGACTTTTACACGTAATTCAGTGATTATTTTTTGCATTTCTTTAATGCAATTTCTTAAATCTTCGTTTTGATTTTGTAAAAAACCAATGTGCGTTTTATTTGTTACTACCACTGTAGTTATAACAATAATTTGCATGATGATAAATATAAAATCTTTTAACGTTAAACTATCCATTTTTAGCCCGCCTAAATTCACCGATAAACTGCGGCACAACATTTTTTAAGCTCGCAATACCCCACACAGCCCCATTAATCGCCACCCACGTTTGCACCAGCCATGGCGGTACATTTTCAAGGTTTTGGAATATAGCCGCGCCGTGTTCGGGCGATACAACCGTAATTAAGATAGGCGCGGTAAACATTGAGTAACTGAAAAAACGCAATGTTTTATCTTTGTCTCTTATGCTTTGCATTTCCCAATCATGGTTGTTATCAGTGGTTGATTGTGCCAAACGTGCTTGGTTATTAATGACCGCTAAATCACGGTTTTTCTCAGCGAGCTTGATTTGGCCGTAATAATCAATTGCCGTGGTGATAGGTGCAAAAATACCGCCAAGGAATTTAAAAAATTTATTCATCGTCTAAAATTCCCTTAGTGTGTTTTTTTACCTGATAAACAACGAGCGCGCCAAGTATCGCGCCCGCTGCGGTTGTGAGTAACCATTTTGCGTTCATACTGCTAATGCGACCCCCTCACGCGCTTGATTTAGATTAAACGCACCTTTTGCACCCTCAAAATCAGCCATTGCAAGCATTAGTTCTGGGTATACATATTCTGGCACTACATCATGCCTGTTTAACCCTGTTCTACTGCTCACAAACTTAATATAGTTTTCAGTGTGATTAACATACGTTTTACCGTTGTGTTTACCGTTTTTTGGTGCCCAACGCTTAATTATTCTGTCAATCGTGTATCGCTTGTACTTGTGTTTATACGTCATTAAAAGCTTGTACCCTGCGCGGAATCCAAACGCGGGCGTTATAAATTCCTCATAACCTTTTTCAATGTCGCGCTCTCGCTCGCCGTCCCAATCGTTTCCGATTCGAATGTTGAGCGGGTTGTTGTTCCGCACGTTCGGCGGCACATAAGTTTGCTGTTTTGTTAGCATATAAATAAACCCCACTGAGCAAAGGGCAACAAGTAAATTATACTTGTTCACCCTGCACCCCATTTAATGAATATAAAACTTCACCGCTGTCGCTGATAACGTCACCGTTTACAACTTCACAGCCCACTAAATCGGCGCGATAATCATTTATTTTAATATCGCTTTCGCTAAGTGCTACCGACTCGCCCACCATGCGAACACTTGCCACAGTGGTTTTGTTTTCAGTGGTTGATAATGTAATTAAATTAAACATATTCTATAACCTCCCAACTCAAATCGGAGTTTGCTGGTGAATTTTGGGAAATTCTTATAACTGATGCATTTTTAAACCTAACCATTGGTATAACTGAATATGCACCGCTGTACTGCGCAGATTCAAATGAGCTTATAATCACGCTTTTGCTCAAATCTACTGTGCTGATATTGATTTCTTTCCAATGCTCCCCCTGCATCAACGTAACCCCGCGCTGAATGCTTTTAATGGGTGATTTTGGAACTGCATTCACTGCTGTAGTTAACGTGCTTACTTGCTGTGTTAGCTCGCTTATAACTAAGTCACGCGCTGCATTAGTTGCAGCAGCGCTATCAACTACGGATTGAGTAACAGCGTTTTGAGTTGCTGCACTAGATGAATTTACACTCTCATGAACTGCTGCTAAGTCTGTATTTGCCTTTTCAAGCTTTAACTTATTTCCAGCCGCAATGCTTTTTAACCATGAAAAATCTAGTGCTTGCTCTGCGCTTTGAGCATCAATTAACGGTTTTAAATTTGGTGGATTATTTACGCCCGCCATTGCTCACCCCCTGCCAGTGTTACGGGTTCGCCACTTTCATTTTTTACGAAAATAGACGCCGCCATGTTTTCAAATTCTTTTGATGCGGGTGCGTTTTTATTGCCCGCTAAAAATATACCTGTATTAACATTTTGCGCACTTGTGCCAACACGAACCGCTGTGAAGTTAGGTGAGTCGGTTATCACTTGAATTAACACATTACGGTTTTCTGCGTTACGCGCTGGAAATACTTCGAGTGTTTGATTTACTGCTAACACGGTTTTGTTAGGTGCTATCGACTCAAAGTTATTCGCGGGCAATATTGCCATTTTGCCGTTTTCAACGGTTGCGTTTGCATCGACTTGGATTGATTCACGAATGCGGGTTACTTCAACTGCATTTGAGATTGCAACCGAACCTTTGCCGCCTGTGTGTACTTTTATGTTTGAGACTTCATATTCAAGTTCAACAAGATTTTCACTTTCGTTTTTAAAGGTTACTTCGCGGTATTCTTCTAGCTCAAAAATTCTGTTTACTTCACCGACCAATTCACCAAACCCACCCGACACTATAAACGGCGCATTTGTATTTATTATTGATAGGTATTTACCTGATGTAATAACGGGGCGTTCCTGCCCCGCCCCCAGTGTTATTTTAGGCATTTCGCCCCCTTGTTATTGAGAATGCAACCACAGCCAAACCAACAACACCGAGCGCCATAGCCATATATTTGACCATTTGCCCTGCTTGGTTTGCGACAATATCCTGACCCTGCAACGCTGTATTTCTGGCGAGCTCTGCAATGGTTGATTTATCCTCGCTGTAACTTTGCGCCAACTGCGCTACATTTTGCGCTGAGTTGTTTAGCTGTGTTTGCGTGGCATTTTGCAAGCTGCTTGATAGCTCGCTCACGGCATCCAAACTAAACTCGCTAAATTCGGTCACGGTTTTTTTGCTTAAGTCGCTGATTTCATCAACTGAGTTTTGCGCGTTGTCGTTTACTGCATCAATTGCATATTTTGACGTGCTACCCACTTCATTGATTGCGTTATCAGCCAGTTTTAATGATGAATCAATCACGCGGCCATTTTCGCGGATTGCATCGGCTGCGGTTTCTGCTGCAATTTTTGCGGCGTCTTTTGCTGCATCAATAGCGGCGTTGCTAACGTCTTTATTTGCGTCTAGTGCTTTCTCACCAAACCCAAACGCGGAATCTATAGCGCCACCGTCTAGCACGTTAATAGTGCCGTTATTACCTGCTAAATCGCCGTCATTTGAGATACTGTTATCAATTTCAACATCCCACTCTTGCGAGTTATCAGTGTTATACGAGTCGTTAATACTGTTATCAGTGCTAGACTCATCATGTGTTACGTTGCCCCCAACCCCTGCATAATCGCCGTCATTAACAATATTATTTGTTACTTGCTTATTACTGGTTGATTGTGAGCTTTTAGAGCGCCCGCCCATAATGCCCCCTTATCGACCTAACTTAAGGCTGACAGGTAATGCACCAACATTTCCGCCTATTGCATCACGGCGAGCGCGGCGCGTTGCGCGATTTACTGCGCGGCGTTTTGCTTTGTAAGCACCTTTTTCTGTTAAATATTTCATTATAAATTTATCCTGTAGATATATTCGTCATTGCCAAAAAAGGCGCGGCGCATTTCAACCAAACTAGGTTTAATTGATAATGCACTCACGCCTTTAGCTAAAAAGTGTGGGTTTTTTGTGTGGTAGCGAATAGAGCTAAACCCGCTTGATTTGGCGAACAAGGCAAACTCATTTACCACATTAGCCAAACCGCGACCCGCCACCGCAACAAATACAAGTTCTTTACCCTCTGGGCGAATAACAGCAAACACATTGCCGTTATTCGATTGATAAACACTTGCTACACCCGCTTTAATTTCTCGCTTTATTTGACCCGCGCCGCCTTTCATGGCTGGAGCTAGTGTTTTTTTGGCAATATCAAAGCTGACTTTTTGCATGTTATTTTTTCAGTAAATAAACGGTTGCAAGTGCTGCGACAACCAAACCACCAACTAGCCACGGATTTACACCCGTACCGCCGTAATTTAAACCGCCAAACGTGGCATTGGATTTAAATAACTGATCGCCATTTTTGGCGCTACTGCCGCCGCCCGTCATGGGGCTACCTGAAATCGGCGCGCCCCCTGTAATCGAGCCTAACGCACCTAACCCGCCCATTATTTACCGCCTTTGTACATTTGGTATCCCACGTATCCAACGCCACCCACTAGGGCAAGCTTTGCAGCATTACCCAATAAATTTGACGTCCACGAACCCGCAAAAAAACCAACACCGCCACCCGCTGCAAATAAAAGTAATAAAGGCATGTAACCCCCTATCGCTTAAGTAAGAGCGCGGCAACCACTAAACCACCGATTAACAAGTATTTATTGTCAACACCCGCTATCAATTGGTTACTTTGCATTACTGCACCGTCTTGTGGCGCTGCTGTGGTTGCGAGCACTGGCGAGCCGTCTTTGCTAGTGCCTTTTACTGGCTCATTTTCGCGCAGGTTAGCCGTGTCTTTTGCGGCTTCACTTTGCACCGTTTTTTGATATTCGCGGAAACTGTCGTATTGCTCACCGACAACGCCTGTCACGCTGTCGAATACATCCCCGCCAATATCAATAATTGAATCGTACCAAGCCATAAAGCCCCCTTAAGCTGCGTTAAGTGCTAGCTGCTCGATTTGCTGGCGAGTCGGTAATGGGTTTACTTGCTTAAAGCCCTCAACATAGGTCTTAATTGCACCTGCACCACTAACAATAAATTCAAAGTTCAAGCCTTGGGTGTTTAATGCGCCCTCAGCACCAAAACCAAGCGCGGTAAAATCAAGAATGCAGTAACCCGCCTGTAGCGCCACGCCCGCATGACGTTGTAACCCATATTCTAAATCGCTACGCATAACACGGTGAATGATGCGACTACCACGTTTAACGCGGATTTCTGAAATCGTCACTTCGTTCTCAACAAATACCATGCGCTGTACATGTGTATTAACATTACCGTTTGGCATGTTCCATGTATGTTCGCCCGCTGCGGCGCTGTACTGTGTAAGCTCGTAACGAGTCGGCACAAATATGCGGCCTGTTGGTTTTTTATCAGTCACATAGGCTTTAGCTTTAAGCGTTGGCACTACTGGGTCATTCGCATGTTTTGCTTTAAATTTGATTTGCAGCGTTACATCGTCTGTTAATTCAGTAACAAGCTGTGTTTGATAAATACCTTGTGAAGTACGGTATTCAAATTTAGATAAATCTAATGTGAAACGGCCTTCTTTTTGGTATTTTTGGTAGGCTTTATCGAGCATATCTAGCATTGTGTTAGACGCATAAACTACGGGCGTACCGTTAATATCAATGGTGACTTTTTCAATGGTTGCCACTTCTTTTAAATTGGTCTCAACTTCGATTGAGTGATAAACCAAACCCGCTTGTAATTTTACTGTGGCTTCTTCTGAGTAAGCGACACCTGTCGCGCCCTCAAGCTGAATCATAGTAGGCTGCATTTTGCCCATAACTGCCGCGATTGCTGCGGCTAAATTTGTTGTACTCATTTTTTAACGTCCTGCGTTGTAATACTTTTAAATTAAATGGTTTGCTGTGCTAACTGGCTAAAACCAATTAGCCGATTACGTCTTCTACTGCATCAACGTTGTTAGATGCCCATACAACGCCCGCCGCCATTAGTGCTGCAATTGCTGCTGTAATTAAGTAACCTTTAGTCTGTTTGTTCATTGCTGTTTGCCTTGCTGTTTATAAAAAATTTAATGGTTTTAACTAGTGCAAACGCGGCAACCGCTGCGCCTGTGCCTATCAATAATTGTTTGTCCACATTTGCGCCCCTCGGTTGCGTTGCTTGATTAAGTGGTTTTTAGTAAACGCTACCGTTTCGGCTTGGGTCAATGGGGTAAAATCGGGGTTAACCTAATAGGTTTAATTAGGCGAAAAAAAACCGCAATTAAGCGGTTTTTGGTCGGAGAATGGTTATTTTAGGCTGCGTTTTTGAAAACAAACTCATTGCGAACTGTATTATTAAAGCCTGTCCCTTTGAAATAATATTCATGGTGAGTGCCTTTTTCATCCTTGAATTTTGCAAGGCTCATTATATCGGCGGGCTTAAGCTGTATCTCTTTTGCTACTCGCTCGGCATCACCTACGGAATCTTGCCTACCAATCCACTTGTAACCACTCATAGCGATAACTGTGTTCGGTATTGGGGCTAAGCGCTGCGTCACGGAATGGCACATAATGTTAAATTTTCGCCCTGCTTCAAGTATCTCACCGTAAATCGAGTCCTCATCACCTGACGAGACTGTTACGCGGTTTATTTCCTCAGCGATAAAGTGCAAGGTTTTTGGGTGTTTACCGTTCCCCATAGCCCAAACAATGCCGCACACTTTTAAAAACAACTCTCTTATAAGCGCTTTCTTTTTTGGCGGATTGTTTGGTGTAAATGCAATTTTAAACCCCTGCTTAGTTTTGCGACCAGCGTGCAAGGCCATTAAAAAGCCTTTCAGGGTTGTGTATGTGCGAACCTTACGCCCTAAAAACTCTTTACCCTTATACTGTCCGTATAAATCCCAAAACGCGACTTGGTCGGTTGCGCTAATGAGCCCTATTTTTTGGGTTGCCACCGACTTACACGAACCCGTAGTACCCGCGTAAAGCGCGTGAGTAATGTCTAGCGCATCATTTGGGTTGATAGGTGATAAATTCATATTAAGCCGCCTGTGCGCTTTCTGTGGCGGTTTCAGACTGTGTTTCGGTGGTTTCTTCTGGCTCTAGTTTTACTTCTTTGGCCTTATCAATGGCTTTTAGCTCTTTTAACTGCTTAAGCGAACCATGAGCAAGTGAGCCCGCCGCCAGTGCTGCAAATACTTCAACTTTCCACTCACCAAACACACCCGCAACCGAGCCGCCATATTTTTGCACCGCTGGCGCTATGGCTTTTACACGTTGCTCTTTTTCTTGCTCATCAATTTTAAAATCACGGTGGCCAAATTGCTGCATTAAGCTTTCAAACGTGTTTATTATTTCGCTAGTTGCGAAGAGTGCGCCGTCACTGTCTGCCATGAGCATTTTTAATTGCTCGGTTTCATCTGGTTGCGCTGTTTTTTCTTCGTCTTTTATTCCTGCGTCCTCGGGGTTGAAATCGTCCTCAATGCCGAGTGATTTAGCCATTGCTGCTACCGCATCGGCGCGTGCTTGTTCATCTTCAACCGTAGCGCTGCTTACTTCTTCATTTTGTACTTGCTCGTTGTTCTCTTGCATGGTTTACCCCTACTTAATTAAATTGCTAATAACAGACCAAAACCCGCACCAATTAGCGCAGCAATACCCACTCGTTTTGCTTTGTCATGGTTAACGGTTTCGGTTTGAGCCGCGCCGCTTGCGGTTTGCGCTGGCTTAACTGGCTCGTTTACTGGTTCGGTTTTTTCGGCTTGTTTTTCGGTTACTGGTTCGACTTGCTTTTCGCTCGATACCGCATTTTTAGCGGTTTCTATCGGTTTAAGCGGTTCGCCTGTTTTGCTATCCACTTCCAAGCCACACTCCAAGCCTATAGCCTTAATTTGGCCTAAAACTTCTGCATCATCTGGCACAAAATCCGCTGTTTTTTCTTCGTGAATTTTCACAGGTAATTCGCCTGGTATGTCACAGGTTTTTTGCAAGGCTTCAATATTTGGCTGCATGTTATTTTTAATTTTTTCTTGATACGGTTTACCGCCGCACTGGTCTGTGCCGCACTCATCGCAAATTAAATAAAACGTGTCTTTTCGCTTGCCCTTTGGCTGATGAACGCTGGCAACCGAACCGCAATGATGTAAGTAAACGCCCAATACTGGATTTTTACTTGTGCGTAGTGGTAGTGTGCCGCCGTCTATGGCTGGCACTGTTTTAGCTGGTAGTTTCAACATTAAACCTCTCCCTTAATAATATCTGTCACAATCATAAAAGTAATAAAGACCACTAAAAGCAAACAGCAAACAACCAAGACAACACCGAGTACTGGTAATAAGTAACTTTCCATTACCCACCATATAAAATCAGCCATCACAGCCACCTCTCAAAAAAGCAATGTCAAATAAAATAAACGCACCTGAAAATATCGAGACAACCAAGCAAATAATAAACACCACAGCAAAAAGACCGCTGATTAAATCAAAAATATCATCTACAAATAAGCTAATAACCCCAAAAGCTATTGCAGCAATTGCTACCCCCCACCAAAAACCATCCATCATTCACCCCCTAATTGATTTTCAATCTCGCCAAATTTACGCGCCAAAAATGTTTGATTTTCATCAAGCGTATTGAGCTTATTCGACAATAATTTAAGTAGCTTTAATGTTTCATCGCCTAAGTTAACCGCCGCCGTTTTAGCGTTCATTAGGCTTGCTTTTTTTGCTACTTGCGCGGCCACTTCTACAACTTCGATTTGTGCTAATACTTCTTGCATGTTTACCCCTAATAATTAACTTCATAATTGTTTACAGGCTCAAAGCGACTATAAAAATCACAAAGAGCGCTCATTGAATTGTCATAAAATCGCCTTGTTTGTTTTAGCAATTTATTAACTGTGGATTCTTCTGCTTTTTCTTTTCCAACATCTGCGGTTGTTGAATTTAAAAATGATGTTTTTAACTGCCACCCACGCACGCCAATAGCCCAATCAATAAAACCAACAAAGGCCGATTCGCTGGCGAACTTAGCAACACCACCGCGTGCAAAATTACCGTTTAATTCGGTTGCTATTTCGCTAATTTTTTCGCTAACGGTTTCAAATTTTTGTTCAAGTTTTCCAATGAATTGCGCCCGCTTTTCGCTAAAGTCTTTTTTATTAACGTTTTTTAGCTTTTCGATAGTGCCTAATGTGTTTTTTAATTCTGCTTGCTTGAATAGCTTTCGCTCTTTTTTCGCTTCAAGTCCTTGCATGTATTCTTGTATTAACCCGTACATGTGTTGCGCTTCATGTGTTGCGCAGTTTTCCCAACTTTCAGCGCGTGCGTGCTTTGATATGTTGTATCGGTTACCGCGTATTTCCCCTTGCGAACCCTCACCACCTTTCACCATATAACCAAGCGCTTTAAGTAAATAACTTGCGGCCGCTTTAGCGTTTTTAATTCGCTCGATTGTCACAAAACCCTGACCCCATAAACTTTCGATACGTGCCGCCCACTCATGAAAAAATACGGGCTCAACATTCCAGCGCATTAACACGTGCGCGTGGTAGTTTTGTTCTCCAATACATTCAACCTCGTATTTTTCACCGTTAAATTCATATACCTTTGAACCTAATTTTTTTACTGGTGCTTCAGCTACCCACAAGTAATCGAATACAGGTTTTTTAGTTGCTGATTGCTCGCACTCAATGGCGGTTACTTCCATTTTATTATTGGTAATTGCTCGTTTTTCGCATTGCCCTATGCACTCAACCGCACCCCATGGGTAAAGCCTTTCGTTGTCGTGCATTAAATCAGACTCAACGCGGCCACTGGCACCAACACTTGAAACTTTACCCCATGGGTAAAGGCGGTCATTTCTGCCAATACACTCAATAGTTCCATACTTGTATTTTTTCGCTTTTGGCGTTTTTGAAATATCGCCAGTAGCAACAAAACCGCGCTTGTGCATTTTGCCAAGTGAGTCAAAAAAGCGGCTTAATTCTTGTCCTATTGTTGAGCGCTCATAGGTAACGGCTGTAAATGGCGCAACTGAAATAATTTCAGGGTGAACCAACTCACCATTTGCCGTATAAATTGCATTTAACTTTGTACCCGATGGGCGTTTTGCTACTTTTTGGTAGTGGTTGTTATCAATTCGCCAACGTGCTTTAGCGTCTAGCGTTACAGTGGTAAAACAATTAAACCCACCTTTCACAGCTTGCATGTATAAACCGCTATCGATAATTTTACCGCGTGCTCGGCTGGTTACTGTTTGGGTTATGCGCTCACCTGTGTTTGCGTCAGGCGCATCACTTGCTCGTGTATTTTGAGTGCAAACAACACGGAAACCATCGCACCAATTACGGCTTTGAAAATGCACCTTGGCGGTTTTATCTGCTTCAATTGGCTTACTGGCAAAATGGCCGCGTTCAATTTCTGCGGTTTTTTTCGGGGTGATTTCGCCCGTTTCAAGATTTAAAATCTCGTCACTATCAACACCTAGGCGCTCAGCGCGTTTCTTAGGCGTTAAATTATTAAGGGCGTTGCGATATAAACTATCAAGGCGTTGCGCCTTATCAGCCAAAAGAGACTGTTTAGAACGCGGATTATCTTCGCGTTTTGGCTGTGTCGGACTTTTGCGCCTTTTGACAAGCCTATCTTTTTCCGCTTTCGCGGCCGCTTCGCGGATTTGTTTCGAGTGTGATTCGATATACTCAAGCCATGTTAATGACTCTTCAATATCGCGCTCGGTTGCTGGTTGAACTGCAAACGCAGAAAAAGCGCCACTTTGGGCGCTTTGTATTGCATCATCAAATATATGTTCGGGTACATTAATCATAATTTTCAGCACCTAAAATATCAAAAGCAGTGTGCTTAACCTCCACCTTTTGAAGTAGAGCTGAAATTTCGCGGGCGATTTTTTCATCAATCATCATCAAAAAATTCATATCACTAGTGATACAGGTATGCTCTGATACACTTATAAAATCACCACCCGAACAGGCATTTTCAAGAATGTCTTTTATGTATATTGCTCGCTCATGCGCTATAACATCAAGCAACCTCATAATTGCCCCGCCTTTAAATTTAACGGCTGATACCCAACACCGCAGTTGGTAACAACATGGCAAAACCTTAAATCTAAAAGTATGCGCTGCTCTTGAAGCCCTAGCTTTTTAAGAATATAAAGAAGCTTACCCACCACAATAAAACCCGTTAAAGGTAGTTGTTCATTGTTTTCATTGAGCCTGTAAAGCTCATTGATAGTCTGGTAAGCAATATTAGAAATTCGAAGCTGTTGATTAGTTCTCATAGCTCACCCGCCTTTGAATAATAAGCGGCTGCTTGTAATGCTTCATAACGTGGCGCTGAGTCTGAACTCTGATAATTGCGTTCGCGCTCTTTCTGCATTTGAATTTGCTGTTCACGGCGCATTGCTGCCATTTTATTTTTAAATGCAAGTTTTAACTGCGCTGCTTTACCGCGCGCATAATTCCAATGCTCTTCACTTTTTTTCAACTCTTTAATTTCAACGGTGTAATGACTCATAACGTCAACCCCGCTCTCTTTGCTCGCTTATAGATTAACTTTGCTAACTGCAAGTCATCATCACCAATCGCGGAGACAATATAAATCCTAGTCATTGAAAGGGTCTTTCTTGAGCCGCTTGAGGTACTTCTCAGTAGGCGAATTCTTAAAAACAAAACACTTAATTTTTTTACTTTTTCGCGCTTCATTTTGAACTGAGCGCCTTTCGATAATTGACACATAATGTTGTCCCCTTGGCAGTTTTAACAATTTCTTACAGTTCGTTCATTTTTGGCTAATTGTTGGGCGGCTACCTTATGTCGGGTAGCCGCCCCTCGCACTGCCAAGAACGAAAAAAACAGTCGGGCGACTGCTTCAAGGACAGATATTAGTCAAGCGCACGTTACCACGTCAAGTGCGCTGGACTAATGCAATAGCGATTGACTAGGTCTATAATCAAAAAAACCGACATGCCAAGACGGACAGAAAACTTATGAAAATAACAAACTCACTTGAGCTTTTAGAGTGGTTTAAAAGCACCGCAGATATTGACTCTGACTACATGGTTAGCAAACTGACAGGTATATCAAAACAGGCGGTTAGCAATGTTAGAACTGGGAAAGGTGAATTTAAGGACTATACCTCTTTAAAGCTTTTATTAATCGCAGACCACCCTAAGCCACTGGAAACAATGGCTTTATTAGAGGCTTGCAAGGCTGAATTTAAGGGTGATAAAGATATAGCGGAAATTTGGCGCAAAAGTGTTGCTTGAGTGATTTTTAACCCCGTCATTTTGTCGTTACTGTTTTGGGGAAATGCAGCGGCCTTGCGCCCTGCATTCAATTGATAGGCTTACGATTTATATTATGTTAAATATGATAGGAATATACTTAATCAAACTAACTATCGGCAATTAGGTCACTTATAAACACGGTATTTTAGCCCTTTTATCGCATAATATTTATATTCAATAAAATGCTCTACTTTATTAAATATAAAAACTCTGTAATGACATTTCAATCAACCAAACTATTTAGCTCATCAATTAATTGCTTAAGCTGTTTAGTTTCGTCGTTTAGCTTTTGCTGATACTTTTCAACTTTGCCATGCTTACCTTGGCGCTTAGCTTTTTTAAGATCGATTTTATATTCTTCAATTTCTGAATTTGTATCATCTATTTTTTGTTGTAACTCTGCTTTTAATCCATCATTGGTACAATATGCGTTTATGTTATTAAGTGCTTTATTAAGACCTGCAACTTTGTGTGAATTACCTTGGCGTTTTGAAGCTAATAACTCGAGGTTAACTTCACAGGCTTTTTTCGCACATCCCGTTAAATCTGCACAATCATCTTTGGCCAATACGACTGTTGAACCGGCTAATAATAAACTTATTGAAATACCTTTAATAATTGTCATTTTATAGTTTTTATTATCTCGCATTGTTCATTACTCCTACTTAATTAGTCGTTAGCGGCAAAATACAGATAACAGCCCTTGCAGCTCTTCATTTATAACATGTTGTTTTACAACATCTTGCATAGGAGTATTTGAAACTTTGTTATTTAAAATACCCACCATTTTAGCGCTTTCTCCAGCACATAAAGCCTTAACACATTGTACACCCAGTCTAATGGCCAACATACGATCCGCAGCCGATGGGTTTCCGCCGCGCTGCAAGTGCCCTAGCTTAGTTACACGTAAATCAATGCTTGGATTTACGGCAGTTATTTTTTCACATACATATTCAACACCATTTTCATCGCCCTCAGACACCACCACGATAAATGCGTGTTCACTATGATAATCGCTAATCTTTAGCAATAAATCATCGATATCTTTATCATTGTCAGGGATCAATACTGAATCGGCACCAGAGGTTAAACCGGCATAAGTGCCAATATATCCGGAATCACGCCCCATAACTTCAATAACAAACACCCTATTATGAGATTCTGCTGTATCTCTAATATTATCAATACATTGCATTGATGTGTTTACTGCCGTATCAAATCCTAAGGTGTAGTCTGTGCCTGCAATATCGTTATCTATGGTGCCGGGAATGCCAATATAAGGGATATTGGTTATGTGTGATAACCATAAACAGCCTCTAAAAGAGCCATCGCCACCTATGACAATTAAGGCATCAATATTATTATGTTCAATTGTAGCTAAAGCTTGCTGTCTGCCTGTCTTAGTTCTAAACCTTTCACTACGTGCGGTTTTTAAAACGGTACCGCCCAAGTGCATACTTTGTTGCAGGTTTTTGCAGTCAAGTGTCACTAAATCATTATCAATTAAACCCTCATATCCTTTTCGAACTCCTGACACTTTTATGCCTTGTTGTTGAGCGGTTTTTACGATGGCAAATAAAGCGGTGTTCATCCCTGGAGCATCACCTCCAGAGGTAAGCACGGCAATATGATTAATTGGTTGCATCGGTTCACGTCCTTAAAGCAAGCTATACATTAAAATGATAATAGCTGTTTATTGTTAGGCAGTGTTAACTAAGTGCAGTTAAGTTGATCTAGTTATGCGTTATTAAACAATATTTTTCATAATAATAGAGGGAAGTATTTATATTGGCATGCTAACTTGCTATCAACATGCCGTGGTTAACTATTAATGTAGAGCAGCAGTAAACGGTATATTTTTACAAATTTCTGCTTCTATTTTTAATAACTCTTCTAAACGATCATCAACTTCTTGTTTATCAAAGTATTCGTAAGCAAGTTCAACAAATAGATTTTTATGTTTTTCTTCTGACTTGGCTATCGCAACATAAAAATCTTTTTCTTTTCCTTCAGGTAAGGCTTCGGCAACTAAAGAAAAACGTTCGTGTCCCCTCGCCTCAATTACACCGCCAACGAGCAGCCTATCCATTAAAAATCCATCGCGTCCATGTCTAAAGTGTGCGCGAATTTGTTTAATGTAAGGGTCTTTTTTATCGTCACCTAAATTAGTATCACGCTCAATGAGTAATTTCAGCACTTGCTTGAAATGAATTAACTCTTCTAAGGCTAAGTCAGTCATGGCTTTAACTAATTTACGCTTATCAGGGTAATGTGAAAGCATAGACATAGCCATGCCCGATGCTTTTTTTTCAGCAGCAGCGTGGTCTTGTAAAAAAGTTTCAAAGTCGGCTAAAACAACTTCGGTCCATTCAAATGGCGTGTGGTATTTTAATTCAAACATATGGATACAACTTATAAAATAATGCGTGGATTTTAGCGTATTTAAAAATAAAAATCTTTGCTCGCGGTTTAAATTTGTCTCTCATAAGGTAAAAATTTATCAATCCGCCCTTTCGCTGTCGATTCAATTTTTAATGGATGTTTTATATCATTCCACGCGGTGACCTTACCCCCCATATTCATTTTTTCAAAGCCATTTAACTCAGAGGTAATACTTAAAAAATCACAAAGCTGACTAAAACTGTTAGGTTTAGCTATATCTATCGCTAAAAAATCTTGTTCTCGATTACTAAAATAAGCCTTAGCATTATTAATGTGTACGTTATAACAATCAGTTAAATACTGGTCGTTATTTATATTCTCTAGTGAAAAGTCTTTAAATGTATTTAAATAACAGCGCTTTAAATGAATGTTAAAGCCACCATCTGCACGGGTTAAATTAGTGTGCATTCGCTGTAAAAGCTGTCTTATTGATGGTATCCATGCAGTAAGCTCTCGCTCTAAATATATAAATTTTGCGCCAGGATAGTATTTATCTAATACTTTAAAATCGTTAAATATGGGGGTGTCTGCAATTGCGACCGCATTATCAAAACAGGCGGTAATGTATGCAGTATGAGCAGTTGGTATACCAAAATGTAAAAATGCATTACATACACTGGTGGTACCGGTTCGCGGTAAGCCAATAATAAATATTTTTTGTTTCATGGGGTTTTACATGTCTTTTTCTGAAAACCAAAGTGAAGTATTATCAAGTGGTGTTAATAAGGGTAAGTTTTTGTTTTCTAATCTAATAATAATCTTGTTTTTAATATCTGCGTGCTCAATGGCACTGCGATGATACGCATTAAATAAGCGGTCAAACTCGCCATTTTTACGCATGACCGCTAAGCCATTTTCAACTGCATAGGCCAACTCGGGCGTATCTTTACTAAAAAAGAAGTAAATTGCACTTGGGTATTGCAGTATTAACTGAGGAAGAGTTGTAAGTTTTGCATCACCTTTAAAGGTATTTAGCTCCGTTTCAACCTCAAGCAACGATCGAGGAAATACATCTCCTCTGCCTTTTATTAACATATTAAATAATGAGCTGTATTCAATTGATGTTGATACCGTTAATCCACTATCTAATAAAACTTGAGTATCTGGCCAGTCGTGACCTTGAATAAAGTGGATACCTTTAAAGTCATCAATTTTTTTTAAGCTTGATAATTTTTTTTGTTTATTCTGTGTAGTGACAAGTAAACGCCACCCGTATAAACCTTTAAAAATAGGCACTCTTACGGGCAATAGCTCTTTTTCTCGCTGCTGTGAAGTCATGGTCCATGCAACGTTGACTTCATCATTATGTATAATTTGTTTTAATGAGCGGCTTTGAGGCATAGAAATACTCGATGCTTTTAATGTATATTTTGCGCCGCTGTATTGTAAGGCCGTTCTCAATAAAACCAACGGATAAAGAATTTCATCTTCACCAACTCGCATCGTTTTAGGATAAACATAATTTAAACCATCAATACTTTGATTGCTATTGTCATTTTCTATTGCCCATACAAATGACGCCAACGAAGTGGCAAAACATAAGCTTATAAAAACAATAGCGAATCGCATCTTTATTTATCTACTTAACAATAAAATTAAGGAACTTACAAAAAGAATAGCAAAAGTCATCATCATACTTAATACACGTGCTTTTAGATTGTTAGTACTAATAGCTGAGCCATGAAGTGCACGGCTTATAAATAGCAAACCGCCAAGTGCATGCATATAATGACTTGCTAAGCCTTGATACTCTAATAAGAACAGTAAAATTAGGCTAATTGGTACATACTCAATAAAATTCCCATGAGCTCGAGTTGCACGTTCAAGCTCAGGATGACTCCCATTACCAAGTGAAATGCCTTCAGACTTGCGTATTTTTACAACATTAATACTCAGGTAAATATAATATAGTGCCAGTAAAGCCGCATAACTCGATATAATCACAGTATTTTTCCATTTAATTTTTAAGCAATAATAACACATAACTTAAGCTGTAAAATCACTTACTTTAGTATCAAATATGCTAGAGTGATTTATAGATTGGTATCGTAATAAGTAAGGATAATATGTATTTAAGAACAAAAATAACCAATAGCTACCGCGAAATAATTAACAGTATTGGGTTTTATCCCTCATTATTATCTGTTGCTTTTTTATTTTTTGCCGTACTGACAATGTCAGTCGAGTACTTAGCCCCCATCGAAAAACTTAAATCACTAATTTCATTTATATTAGTTGATAGCGCAGAAAACGCACGTACCATTTTAAGCACCCTCGCTGGCAGCATTATTTCGTTAACCGTATTTAGTTTTTCTATGGTGATGGTGGTATTAAATTCAGCCAGTGCTAGCTTATCCCCCCGAGTTGTTCCTGGGCTCATTACCCGTAAATCACACCAAATGGTATTAGGGTTTTATTTGGGTAGTATTATTTATTCAATAATAATGCTGATAAATATCAACAAACTCGATAATGGTAATACCGCGATTCCCTCACTTGGCGTATTGTTTGCGCTTGTTTTTGGGTTAATATCTTTAGGATTATTTGTATTTTTTATTCATTCTATTTCAAAAGCAATACAAGTAGATAACGTATTAAATGGCTTGTTTAGGCAAACAAAAAAAGAAATTCAAGACATTATCAATATGCAAGACGAAAACCCCGTTGATAACTTTCCCGAGTTTTCAAACTGGCATTCAATAAACAGTACAACCGAGGGTTACTACAAAGGGGTTCATTCTAATAAATTATGTGCCCTACTAGCAGATGAAAATATTGAGCTGTTTATTACGGTTAAGCAAGGTTATTTTACAGTTAAAGGTTACCCGTTTTTAAAGTGTAATAAGGACATATCTGAGAACGAAGAGTTAATTGAGGAAATTTTAGACTGTTTTATTTTTTATATAGAAGAATACATTAGCGACCATTACCGCTATGGGTTAACACAAATATCAGAAATTGCCGTAAAAGCTATGAGCCCAGGAATAAACGATCCGGGTACTGCCGTTAAATCTATTGATATGCTCAGTATATTATTAATAGAACGACTAAAGATTAATGCAATAAATTATTCATGCTATCAAAAAGATGAGCAACCATTGTTGTACTTTCATGAAACCAGTTTTGATGAACTGCTTCATGATAACTTCACCCCTTTACGCAATTATGCAAAAGCCGATGCCTATGTAATGACTAACGTTATTGAAGCATTTAAAAATATTTTATTTATTGCTAATGATAATGTGGATGCACGAAACAGTGTGTTTAATTATTTAAATGCCATTGTTGATGATATTAATCAGCACATAGTTAACGAATACGATCGTCAAGAGATTAGTAATATGCTGTATGCCATTGTGCGTATTAGTGAATCACAAGGAAAGCAGTTGGTGGCACGATTTGAGCACCACCCATCTATAAGCGCTTAATCAATATAATAAATTGCGTAACTTGATGCGCTTATTGTAATTTCACCAGCATGATATGCATCGGGTACATAGTTACTCGGTGCACCATCAGCCATCATTACTTTTTCACTGCGCATGTAGGGTACTGATGGCATATCAAGCGGACTTAAAGACGCACTATATAAGCCTTTCAATTCAACATCAAAATCAGCACTTAACTCTTTTGCCGCTGCTTTAGCTTGTTTAATAGCTAATTTTTGTGCTTTTTTGTGCAGCTCATCATAGTTGCTCGCTAAAAACTGCGTTTGTCTAATTTCATTAATACCATTATTAACTAAACTTTGTAAAAGCTCAGGGTATTTATTAATCGCTGAGAGTTTAATTGTAAGCGTTCTGGATACTTTAAACCCGGTAAACTCTTGCTTACCTGTTTCGCGGTTATATTGATTATCACGATAGATTGAGATTTGACCAGCATTAATATCTGCATCAGCTACGCCTAGCTTTTTTACTAAACTAATTGCACTGGCCATCGTAGTATCAGTTTGTTTTTTTGCGGCAATTAAGTTTTTATCTATTTCCGTAATACCCACTGTTAATAAAACATGATCTGGCATAGTCGTTACCGATGCTTCACCTTTTACATAGATATGAGGCTCTTCAGGGGCATTAGTTGCATAGGCTGACGTGCTTAGCAAAGCAGCCGTTAAAATCGAAAGTGTTTTCATAGTTCTATCCTTTTAAATTGATTGCCTTAGTTAACACCTTATGTGGTTAATTGCAGATGAACAAGCATAAAAAAACAGGCAAAAGCCTGTTTTTTAGTAATGAAGCATTAAATGCTGCAACGCTTGTAGTTACGATACTTCGGTAACCAGTAGTTTCTGTCGATGGCTGCCCACAGAGCATCATCTGAAATCTCAAGGGCAACGCCCTCTTCAATTGCTTTTTTCGCGACTGCAAATGCAATGCGTTTACTAAGCGTTTCAATTTCTGTTAACGCAGGTAATAAGCTACCTTTGCCCGTATTAGCTAATGGTGATGACTCTGCCAACATTTCACTCGACATTATTAGCATCGCATCGGTAATACGCGTTGCTTTAGCAGCAATTACACCTAAGCCAATACCTGGGAAAATGTAGCTGTTATTACATTGAGGAATTGGGTAAGTAACGCCGTTATAAACAACAGGATCAAATGGGCTACCTGTAGCTACAATCGCTTTACCATCAGTCCATTTAATAACATCTTCTGGGTAAGCTTCTACCTGTTTAGATGGATTACTTAACGGGAAAATAATAGGTGCTTCACAGTTTGCGTGCATAGCACGAATAACTTGCTCAGTGAATAAGCCCGGTTGACCTGATACACCAATTAAAATATCTGGTTCTGCACAGTGCATTACATCTAATAATGACGCGTATTCGCCGCTGTAAGTCCAATCGGCTAGGCAGCTCGTTGGTTGCGCTAACATTTGTTGGAAGTCGCGTAAGCCTTCCATGCCATCAGTTAATAAACCAAAACGGTCAACCATAAATACTTGGCTGCGAGCTTGTGCTTCACTGATACCTTCGGCCACCATAGTGCTAACAATTTGTTCAGCAATACCACAGCCTGCAGATCCTGCGCCTACAAACACAACTTTTTGAGTCGATAGTTTAGCGCCTTTAACACGACAAGCTGCTAATAATGAACCCACAGTAACCGATGCAGTGCCTTGAATGTCATCATTAAAGCTACAAATCTCATTACGGTAACGCTTTAATAATGGCATAGCATTTGGTTGTGCAAAATCTTCAAATTGCAGTAATACGCTTGGCCAACGACGCTTAACCGCTTTAATGAATAAATCTAAAAACTCATCGTATTCATCTTGCGCAATACGCTTATGGCGTGCACCCATGTACATTGGGTCGTTTAATAGTTTTTCGTTATTCGTGCCTACATCAAGCATAACCGGTAATGTATACGCTGGGCTAATACCACCACAGGCGGTGTACAAAGAAAGCTTACCAATTGGAATACCCATACCGCCAATACCTTGGTCGCCCAAGCCTAAAATACGCTCGCCATCAGTAACCACGATAACTTTTACTTTGCCTTTTGTGGCATTACGTAAAATATCGTCGATCTGGAAACGATCTTCATAGGAAATAAACAAACCACGTGCACTGCGGTAAATATCAGAAAACTTCTCACAGGCATCACCCACCGTTGGGGTGTAAATAATAGGCATCATTTCTTCAATATGATCACGCACTAAACGATAGTAAAGCGTTTCGTTATTGTCTTGAATAGCACGTAAATAAATGTGCTTATTTAAATTGTCATTAAAACTTGAGTACTGTTGGTAACAACGCTCAACTTGCTCTTCTATTGTTTCGTAACGTGGAGGAAGTAAACCTGCAAGATTGAAGTTTTCACGTTCTTTTTGGCTAAATGCACTTCCTTTATTCAATAATGGGGTTTCAATTAGGCCTGGGCCAGAATAAGGAATATAAAGATAATTAGGATCGGTATTTGTAGTCATATTTCCAAGCTTTACTGAATCTTAAATAATGATCTGCCATTATCATTGTTAAAGGCTAAATTGCAATGACATTTAAGCTTGTCAGACCATTGAAAATGTTCAAATACAAGCGCTACTTTAGTATAAAGCCTCTCATATTTGGTGAATATGTTAGCTGCCAATTGTGGATTTAAAAATTAAATGAACATTAAACAAACGATTTATTTTTTAATGGTAACAACACTGACTGCTATTTTTAGATTTGCTAATTTTTTACGTTAGTTAACATGCTATTTTCAATCAAATAGTTATTAACTATTAAGCTGTTATATTTAAAACAGCAGGCAGCAAACCTGCTGTTTATTATACATGTTTTAAAATTTAAATGAGGCTTTATTATTACTTAAATCAGATAACGCCATCCCTTCTCTGCGCGGATCGGCGGCGCCATACAAGCGGTTGTTTTTAACTTCTACTGCATGCAGCCCTGAGTTTAAGTCAATAACACGTACATCATGACCGCGCTTTTTAAGCTTAGGTACAAGCGCTTCAAGTTCAGTACCTTTTTCAAGGCTAGTATAATCATTACGATTAGTTGTACGCGGTAAATTAATGGCCTGTTGAGCATTTAAATCCCAATCTAAAACGCCAATAACAACTTGCGCTACATAATCAATAATACGACTCCCACCAGGAGAACCCACTACTAAACGTAAACTGCCATCTTGGTTAAAAACCATCACCGGAGACATTGAGCTGCGCGGACGTTTATGTGCTTCGACCCTGTTAGCCACCAATTTGCCATTTTTACGTGGTGAAAGTGAAAAATCAGTCAGCTGATTATTTAAAATATAACCATTAACCATCACTGTTGAGCCAAACGCCATTTCAATAGAGCTGGTCATTGAAACAGCGTTTCCTTTGCTATCCACAATTGATACATGCGAGGTAGAGGGCAGCTCAAAAGAATCATCGTTTGCATAGCTTAAGTAATCAACAGGGTTACCTGGCAATGCTTTTTGATCTTTTTCAGTAATTAATTTCGCGCGGGTGGCAATGTAGTCTTTATTTAATAATTCTTGAGTAGGTACTTGGGTAAAGTCAGGATCGCCAATGTATTTATTACGATCGGCAAACGCAATACGTGACGCTTGGCTAAAGTAATGAATTGCCTCGGCGCTATTGGCTTTAATATTTGCCATGTTTTTGTGTTCAAGCAAGCCTAAAATTTGTAGTACTGAGATACCGCCACTACTAGGCGGCGCCATAGAGCAAACATTATAAACTCGGTATTTTATACAAACGGGTGCACGCTCTTTACTGCTGTAATTAGCAAGATCTTGCTCAGATAATTTACCAGGCGCAATTTTTGACTGCTGTACTGCTTTTACCATAGCTTTGGCATTATCGCCTTTGTAAAAGGCATCTATCCCTTTTGAAGCAATGTCTTTATATAAATTAGCTAATGGCTGATTTTTTTTAATACTGCCGACTTCAATTACTTTGCCATTTGGAAAAAAATACTCATTAATCACCGGCATACTCATTACGCCTGGGTTTAATTGTCTAACCAGTAAACCATGTAACCGAGGCGATACTTCAAATCCTTGCTCAGCAAGTTTAATTGCAGGTTTAAATAAGCTAGCCCAAGGTAAGGAACCGTACTGTTTATGGGCGCTGGCAAATGCATGTAAAATACCGGGTACGCCTACAGAGCGTCCACCTACAACCGCTTCAATCCATTTGACTGCGTTGCCGTGTTTATTTAAAAACAGGTTTTCATCGGCATTACTCGGCGCGGTTTCACGGCCATCAAAGCTGGTGAGTTTATTATTAGCTTTATTGTAATACATCATAAACGTACCACCGCCAATACCTGATGATTGCGGCTCAACTAATGTAAGTACTAATTGGGTGGCAATAGCGGCATCAACCGCACTGCCGCCTTGCGCTAAAATGGCTTTACCTGCTTGTGAAGCATACGGATTAGCGGCGGCTACCATGTACTTATCGCCAGCCACTAATTGCTTATGTACAACACCTGTGGCCGCTTCAGGTTCACGTGTTTCAATTGTGCTAGCGTTTTGTGCAAACAAAGGAAAAGACAAGGCACTTAGAGTCAGTGCGAATAAACAGTTGAGCTTAAAATTCATAATCACTTAATAAACTTAAATTGCATGGAAGATAATTGGCATCTTAAAGTTAAACAGGCACAATATGCAAAAATAAATATAAAAATGATCGCTAAATGCTTAATTTACCTCTTCAGCCGCGCTATGTTTTCCCTCCCTTATGTTTAATTGTATTAAGTACTTTCTTAGCATGGCTGGGTATAAACAACGAACTTGAATTTAATCGTCAACTGATTGAACAAGGCCAACTGTGGCGTTTGTTTACCAGCCAATTTGTACATGCCAATTGGGCGCACTTAGGGCTGAATTGTGCCGGTATCGCGCTTATTTGGTTATTGCATGGTGAGTACACATCCCCAAGCAGATATAGTTTTAATATTGCCACATTGGCAATTTGGTGTGGCTTAGGTGTTTTTTGGTTTTGCCCCACAATTACAATTTACACAGGACTTAGTGCAGTTTTGCATGGCGTGATCATTTGGGGAGCCATAAAAGATGCCACTGTTGGACTTAAATCAGGTTATGTGTTGTTTATTGGTGTGTGGGTAAAGCTAATCGCTGAACAAATAAATGGCCCTAGTGCTGATATTGGCGCATTGATCAACTCAACGGTGGCTGTTGATGCACATTTAATTGGCGCGATTGGCGGCGCATTGTTGGGCGTTCCTTTAATTATTAAATTCATCAGCAAAAATAAAGAATAAAAAAACGCCACATTGTGGCGTTTTTTATCAACTTACCGCTATTTATAGTGTTTCTTTAAACAGCTTATAAATTCGACGGTATTCATCTAACCAGCTCGAAGGCTGCACAAAACCATGCGGCTCTACTGGAAAGATTGCTGTTTCAAAGTTTTCTTTCTCAAGCTCGATTAAACGCTGTACTAAACGCACTGAATCTTGAAAAAACACATTATCATCAACCATTGGCGCATTTATTAATAAATGCTTTTTAAGCCCTTCTGCATAGTAAATAGGTGAACTACGTTCATAAGCAATTGGGTCAACATCTGGGTGATTCAAAATGTTAGCAGTATAGCCTGTATTATAATGTGCCCAATCAGTCACAGGGCGAAGCGCAGCACCTGATTGAAACAAATCTGGCGCAGTAAATAACGCCATAAAGGTCATAAATCCGCCGTATGAACCACCGTAAGTACCAACCGCTTGAGTATCAACGTTGGCATTTTCAGCCATCCATTTTACGCCATCTGCTAAATCTTGTGTTTCAGGTGTTCCCATTTGACGGTAAATAGCAGTACGCCAATCACGGCCATAACCTTTAGAAGCACGGTAATCCATATCCATCACTACATAACCTTCATCGGCAAGTAATGAATGGAACATAAATTCGCGAAAGTAACCAGACCAACCCATGTGTGAATTTTGCAGGTAACCGGCACCATGGTTAAAAATAACCGCTTTACGGTTTTTACCTGTTTCACCTTCTTGGTAATCAGCTGGGTAATAAACTTTGGCGTATATTGGCTGATCTGTATGGCTTGAAGGCACAGCAACAATTTTAGGCGCCGTTAGTTTTTTAGCTAAGAACGCGTCAGATACCGTGTTAGTTAAACGAGTTGCGGTTGTGTTTGCTTTAGCCTCAGCTACATAAAGTTCAGTCGGCATGGTAATTTTAGAGTGTTTTAATAATAACTTAGACTGATCAGGGCTTAAGGTGTAATCTGTCATGCCATTTAAGTCTGTTACTTGCTCGCTATCACCTGTTTGTGGGTTTACACGGTAAATTTCGTAAAGACCTGGATGCTCAACATTCGCTTTATAATAGATAGCACTATTGTCATCAGCGAGGGTTAAATTAGATACTTCAAATTTACCCATGGTTAGCGCAGTCGCTTTACCATCAAGTGGCTTTTTATAAAGCTGACTATAGCCCGACTCTTCTGATAAATAATACAGAGTATTGGAATCATTTAACCAACCAAAGTCGTTAAACGCATAAGCAATCCATGCGTCGTCATGTAGTCGATGTTGAGACACAAGTTTGTTATTTTCAAAATCTACAGTGGCTAACCAACGATCTTTGTTATCCCATGCTTCAAGCATAATCGCTACTTGGCTACCATCATCGTTCCAGCTGATGGGTGATTGATTCCAACCCCAATCTGAAATAACGTTAATACCACGAGGTTGTTTTTTAGATTTATAGGTTTTACCGTCACGGGCGAAGTTTTCTTTTTTAACCTCAGCAAGTACATCTTCATCAAAACCAGGTAAGGTGTTAAACCCTAATGTGGTTTGGCTTTGATCTGCAAGGTTAATATAAACAAGCTCTGAGGTTTGCTCTTTAGAATCAGCTACGCGACGGCGAACTTTTTTAGGCTCTATCGTCGCATCATCAGTGATGTAATTAGGCATAATATCGCCTTCACCACGCCATGAGCTTTTTTCTTGTACTACTACAATTAATGCATCGCCATTTGGAGAAAGCTCGGCTTCATCAACCGTGTTGCCATCACCTAAATAATAATGGGTGTTAGCAATTGAGCTATTACTCGCTTTTACTTGCTCTTTGCGCGCATGCTTATCTTGTTTATTTTTATGCTGTTGTGCAATGTAATCAATCAGCTTATGTTGCTCTTTGGCGATATAAGTTGATGGTTCTTTTACGCCTTGTGGTTTATCAGCCAGTTTTAAGTTGGCAATTTCACGGGTTAAACCTGTGGTTAAATCTACTTTAAAAAAGATATTACCCTGACGATAAGCTAAGTTACCGTCGTTTAAAAATTGTGGTTTTGACTCTGTCGCAGAGCTTTGCGTAATTTGTTTAATTGCGCCTGATTTTACGTTTTTGATAAATACGTTACCCTCAAACACATAAGCTTGAAGTGACTTATCGTTTGAAAAAACAGCTTTACTTGAACCAACACTGTGTAATTTTTCTAGTGCCACTTGCTCTGCTGTTTGTGAGTTTACAGCTTGAGCGAATAAATCTCTTAGCTCACTACCTTGCTGCTTACGCGCGTAAATGATGGTACTTGAATCTGCACTCCAAAAAGCGCTTTGCGGTTGGCGTCCAATCCAATCAGGGTGAGCCATGGCTTGTTCAAGGGTAATTTTTGAATCGCCCAAATCTGCGGGCGTGTTAACAACACTAGCAACGGTGGTATTTGTTTGAATAGATGAGTCAGTAGAAGTTGTAGCGGTTGCGGTACAACCCGCTAACATAACACTTGATACAACAGCGATTGCAACAAGTGTTTTAGAAGATGAGAATTTAAAAATCATAGTGCTTCTTGACGGTTATTATAATTAACCATATTTAAGCAGAAGCACCTTTATAAATGCAATTATTTAAGACAAACAACGCTGATATTGGGGTGAGTAACCCGTTTATTCAACCGTTAAATCAAGCCAGACTAATCGGTGGTCGCTTGATGCATTTCTATCCTTAATTAAACGATATAATTCGCTTTGTTTTTTTGGCCAAAATACACCACCACCTTTAATGGTTAAGCCATAATTTGAAGGGAGTACGTAATCAACACGTGCCTGCCAATTAGCGGTATAGTTTTTAGCATAAGCTTGCGGGTATTGCTCTTTTGCGCCCTCACTGGTTGGAATAAAACCTGCGTTAATCAATGGGCTTTTAAGTATTTGATCTGTAGTATTAGTACGCTTTTTATCACCTTCAGGTGCGGCATTTAGATCACCTAAAATCACAAATCGCGATTTTGCTGCAAGCCCACCCTTTTTACCATTATCATCATAAAGGTAACTTTCGTTATTAACGTAATCGGCAATAAGCCTAATTTCATCATGGTTACGAATGCCATTTCTGTCTTCATCGCCATCAAACACAGGTGGTGTTGGGTGCGCCGCTAGCATATGGACTACTTTATCGTTTACTTTTACGGGTATATCCCAAAAAGATTTAGAGCTTAAACGTAAAGTATTCCACTCTTCATCGTTATACCAATTGGTATTGGTTTTTGGGTCAACTGGCATTTTTACATTAGGTAAATCTTTGTGCTTGAAGGTTTGTAATGTTCTGATGTTGTCAAAATCAATCGGGTAGCGAGATAAAAACGCCATTGCGTAATGGCCTTCAAAAAAACCAAAGCCTTGTGCATCACCCATTACCCCAGTTTTTTTGCCGTTATTGTCCAAGTCAAACTCAGTTGCTAAGCCGGTATTAACGGGGGCAATGTAAACGTATGGGTAATCAATTGCTGCTTGATTATTTTGCCCTACATTTAAGTAGTGGCTTTTAAAATACTCAATACCTTGCTCTTTTGGAATGTAGTCAAACTCATTGAGTAGTACTACATCTGGGCGGACGCGCTGGATTATTTCAGCAATATTTTTAATTTGCTGGTGGTTTGAACGCAGTGCATTTACCAGTGCATCACTTTTTACTTGTTCATTTTTAGCGGTGTAATTAGTGGCATCCATACTGACATTAAAGGTTGCTACGCGTAGCGATTCAGCCAATACAGGGCTGCTAGAAAAAACAGCAAATAACACACTACTGATTGCTGTAATACTAAGATTACGTTTCATTATATGAATCCATCTATAATTAATAATAAAATTGTGCTGCTGACTATAACCCACAAAGTAATTGCCATCAAAAATGGCTTTATACCTGCTTGCTTAAGAACCGATAGTGACAAACCACTGCCAATTAAAAACAGTGTAACCACTAATAATTGCTTAGCTGCACTATTAATAAGTTCCCATGTCGATGAAAACGACGGCATATAAGTATTTATTAATGCGGCTAATAAAAAGCCCACAATAAATAAAGGAATACTTGCCTTTTCATCAGAGCGCATAAACACTCCCGCAACCGCTGTATAAGGAATGATCCACATCGCACGGGTCAATTTTACCGTAGTGGCAATACTCAGTGCCACAGCACCATAAGTAGCCGATGCCCCTACTACGCTGCTAGTATCGTGAATGGCTAATGCGGCCCACAAACCAAATTGCTGTTGGGTTAACTCAAAATAATGCCCAATTGCGGGAAATAATAATAATCCCACGCCATTAAGTAAAAATACAATCCCTAAGGCAACAGCGACTTCGTGATCTTTAGCTTTTATAACCGGTGCCATAGCGGCAATGGCGCTGCCACCGCAAATAGCGGTACCAAATGAAATTAGCACGCCTGTATTACGATTAAGCTTAAAAACTTGGGTTAAAATCTCTCCAAACCCGATTATGGCAGTAATACTAACAATTGTTAATACTAAAGAGCTGCGCCCTACTTCAATTACTTCATTAAAATCAACAGCAAAGCCTAAGCCTACAACTGCAAGCTTGAGCATTACTTTACTGGCCTTTTGAGAAAGCTCAGCAAACGGGTTGCCTAAGGTAATAGCAAATATAGCGCCTAAAACCAATGCACTTCCAGCACCTAAAAAAGGAGTCATACACAAAGCGAGTAAGAGTATAAATATTGGCTTATGCAATTTAGTGATAATCATCACTTTAAGGCCGAATAAGTTTATTTGTCAGTTTATGTACGACGGGAGCAACAAATATAACTGTAGGAAAAGCAATGCAAAAGGCAAATAACCAGGCTTTAAGCCATATAGCTACAATATTTTCGACCATTCCTACATTAAAAATTGAAATAACAAACGACATAAAGCCTGACATGAAAAGTGCCATAAAAAAAGCGAACACAATAGTACGAAACTTTGGGTGGATCATTGAAAAGAAACCTTTAGAAGGTAAAGCGATAAATTGAATTCAACTTACCGCTTGATTTTTTAACTTATAATAGCGATTTGCTAGTAGCTAATACGCCTGGGTAATCCTGCTCTGGCAAGCATGATGTAAGTTCAGCTAGGCGGTTACCTAATTGCTGTAAACTCTCACCCGAAACATTAATATGCCCCATTTTACGACCGGGCTTAACGCCTTTACCATACCAGTGACTGGTTACATCCGCCGTTTTTAAAACATCAGCAGGAATATGTGCTTGGCCTAATACATTGATCATAGCAGTAGGTTGCTTAATTTGCGTATTACCCAAAGGTAACCCTGCAACAGCACGCATATGGTTTTCAAATTGCGAGCAGTGAGCACCTTGCTGTGTCCAGTGTCCTGAGTTATGCACTCGAGGAGCTATTTCGTTAACTAATAACGTACCCTGTACATCAAAAAACTCTATGGCCAATACACCTACATAATTAAGCTCATTTGCAATACGGGTAAATGCTGAGGTTGCTTGGCTCTCTACTAAGCTATTATCTTTACCGGCTAGTGAAAGCGTTAATACACCATTGGTATGTTGGTTTTCTGTAAGTGGATAAATTGCAACGTTACCCTCTTTGTCGCGCGCGCCAATAATAGAGACTTCACGATCAAACGGGATCATTTTCTCAGCAATAATTGAATGAGGTGCATGCTCTGTACCTGAGGCAATAAAGTCAGCCATTTCAGCCCAAATAGTGTCTATTTCATCATCAGATTTTAAACGCCATTGGCCTTTGCCGTCATACCCAGCTTGGCAGGTTTTTATAACTAACGGCTTACCTAATATTTTAGCAGCTTGTTCAAGATGCGCTTTTTCAGTAATAAGTTGGTATGGTGCACAAGCTACTTCGGTTTTATCTAACAAGGCTTTTTCAAGCGAACGGTCACCACCGGTTTTTATTGCTTGTTTACCTGGATAAAACTTATTGCTATTGCAGCAAAGCGTTAATACATCATCGGGAATATGCTCAAACTCAGCGGTAATCGCATCTGCATCATTGATAGCTTGCTCAAGTGTGGTTGAATACACTTGGTTGGTTAGCGGGTGCACAATTTGTTGGCTGCCAACATCATAAGCAATCACATTTAAATTAAGCGGTGCGCCAGCAAGGCTCATCATTCGCGCAAGCTGCCCAGCACCTAAAATTAATATAGTCATTATTACTCTGCAGGATTTGGGTTAGCTAGAATAGTGTCGGTTTGCTCTTTACGAAACGCTTCAATTTTGGCGAAAATTTCAGGATTTTGACAGCCTAATATTTGTGCAGCCAATAAACCAGCATTAGCTGCACCTGGCTCACCAATAGCCAATGTGCCTACAGCAACGCCCTTAGGCATCTGGCAAATAGACAATAATGAATCAACACCATTTAACGCTTTTGACTTAACTGGAACGCCTAAAACAGGCAATGATGTAAACGCTGCAGCCATACCCGGTAAGTGGGCTGCCCCACCTGCGCCTGCAATAATTACTTTAATGCCTCGTTCGCTTGCAAAACTTGCGTAATCAGCAAGTAATTGAGGAGTGCGGTGAGCAGAAACCACTTTAGTTTCATAAGCAATGCCAAATTTTTCTAGCATCAGCGCAGCGTGTTCCATGGTTGGCCAATCTGATTTAGAACCCATAATAATGCCAACAGTCATAAATACTCCTCAGTAATGTATTTTAAAAATAGCGGACTTATGTCCGGTTTTATACCGGGTATTATATACTTAAATGCCGCAGTAATGCGACCAGCAGGCAATAAAAAAGCCATGTTAAACATGGCTTTTTTTAAATGCTGAAAATACTTGCTGTTATGCTTCTTTACTCGCCAAGTATTCGCTGTAGTTTCCTCTAAAGTCGATAATTTTACCGTCTTTAATTTCCCAAATACGGGTAGCAACTGATGATACAAACTGACGGTCGTGTGACACAAACATCAAGGTACCTTCATACGCTTCAAGTGCTAAGTTAAGCGCTTCTATAGATTCCATATCCATGTGGTTAGTCGGCTCATCCATTAATAAGATATTTGGTTTATGCATCATGATTTTACCAAACAGCATACGACCTTGCTCACCACCTGAGATAACTTTTACAGATTTTTTAATATCGTTTTGTGAAAACAACATACGACCTAAGAAGCTGCGAACAACTTGCTCGTCATCGCCCTCTTGCTGCCATTGTTCCATCCACTCAAATAAGTTCATGTCTTTTTCAAACTCATCGGCATGGTCTTGCGCATAATAGCCAATATTAGCATTTTCAGACCATTTAAACTCACCGCTTTTAGGCGCTAAACGCCCTGCTAAGGTGTTTAGTAGTGTTGTTTTACCGACACCATTCTCACCAATAATAGCAATGCGTTCACCTACTTCAACTAGGCCTTCTAAACCTGAAAATAAAGTTTCTTCAAAGCCTTGCGATAAGCTAGTCATTTCAAGCGCGTTACGGAATAACTGCTTTTCTTGTTCAAAACGGATAAATGGCGACTGACGTGACGAAGCTTTCACTTCATCTAATTGAATTTTATCAATACGTTTTGCACGTGAAGTTGCTTGCTTTGCTTTTGAAGCATTAGCAGAAAAGCGCGATACAAACTGTTGTAGTTCAGCTATTTGGCTTTTCTTTTTGGCGTTTTCACTCAATAAACGCTCGCGAGCTTGGGTCGCTGCAAACATATATTCATCGTAGTTACCCGGGTAAATACGTAATTCACCGTAGTCAATATCGGCCATATGCGTACATACTGAGTTTAAAAAATGACGGTCATGCGAGATGATAATCATAGTACAGTCACGTTGATTTAGAACATCTTCTAACCACTTAATTGTGTAAATGTCCAAGTTATTGGTAGGCTCATCAAGCAACATGATATCAGGCTCTGAAAACAATACTTGCGCTAATAGCACACGGAGTTTAAAACCTGGTGCGATTTCAGACATAGGACCGTAATGTTGCTCTGTCGCTATACCAACACCTAATAATAGCTCACCCGCTTTAGACTCAGCAGAATAGCCGTCCATTTCAGCAAACTCAGTTTCAAGGTCGGCTACCTTCATGCCATCCTCTTCACTCATCTCTGGTAGGCTATAAATACGATCGCGTTCTTGTTTTATATCCCAAAGTTCTTTGTGACCCATTATTACAGTGTCGATCACAGAGTATTCTTCGTAAGCGAACTGATCTTGATTTAGTTTAGCAACACGCTCATTAGGATCTGTGCTTACATTACCCGATGATGGTTCAAGTTCACCGCTTAGAATCTTCATAAACGTTGATTTACCACAGCCATTGGCGCCAATTAAACCATAGCGGTTTGATTCACCAAATTTAGCTGAGATATTTTCAAATAATGGTTTAGCACCAAATTGCATGGTGATGTTAGCTGTACTAATAATAGCGCTACCCTCCAAGGGAGACTGAAGTATTTAAATTGCGCGCAGTTTAAACCAAATCAGCGTTTTTTTCTATGAAAGTTTATAGCATACCCTAAAGTAAACAGTGGCTATTTTTTTGCTAAATAAGGATTGGAATAGCCACAGTGGTAGACCGTGTTAAAGTAAAAAAGCTATGTAAAGTTCACTATTATTCTGTAAATGCGGTAAAAAAATGTTTAATAAAAAAACAATTACAGTTATTGCTAATAAATAAAATTTAACGTGCTAAAACGCTATTTGGTCGCATTTTACTTTTATTAACATTTAATACGGCTATATTAACGTTTTTTATAGTATTAGAGTTTTAGCTCTACCTATGCCGATAGTAGCAACTATGAAAAAAACTCAACACTTTCTCTCCTGCATTTAAGCCTAATGTCTTATTCCAAAATTAAATAGCAGTTTATACGGCTACAAAATAAAAACAGTATTAACTTAAAGTGAACAAGCAGCACATTTAGCATTAATTATCGTTGATAATTTTTCACTTTTGAGCCTTTTATTGCTTTGCTAGTCTGCACGACTTCGAATTTAGTAATTATAAAAACGTCTTTTTTAGGCAAGGCACACACAATGAAAATAAAATTAGTATCGCTCGCAATTGCAGGTGTTTTAACAACACCGAGTGTTTCAGCAATCGAAGTATTTAAGGATGAAAAAAATACAGTCGCAATTGGCGGTTATATAGATGCGCGAGTAATTAATACTCAAGGTCAAAATGAAGTGGTTAATGGTGCCTCACGAATTAATTTTGATTTTAAACGCCAACTAAAGAATGGCTGGGAAGCTATGGCTTTAGTTGAATGGGGTGTAAACCCTGTTGGCAGTAGCGATATTGTATACAACAACCGTTTTGAATCGATTCAAGATGAATTTTTGTATAACCGGTTAGGCTATGCTGGTTTAAAACACGATAAATACGGCCAAATTACTATTGGTAAACAATGGGGTGCGTGGTTTGACGTAGTATATGCAACTAACTACAGCTATGTTTGGGATGGCAACGCCGCAGGTGTCTATACCTACAACAAAGACGATGGTGCTGTAAATGGTACTGGTCGTGGCGATAAAACATTGCAATACCGTAATAGTTACAGTGATTTTGATTTTAGTGTGCAAACTCAGTTAAAAAACAGCGCTTTTTATACCTGTGATGTAAGTGATATTACAGAATCACAATGCCGGGCTAATTTTGAGTCAGGCGATACTGCTGCGCAACAAGTTGAATTTAACTATACATTTGGCGGTGCAGTAACCTATAACGTGACAGATAAGCTAAAACTGACCGCGGGTATTAACCGCGGCGAGTTTGAATTAACTTATGGCGACGGAACAACCCGCTCTGTTGACGATTTAATTTATGGTGCAGGTGTTATTTGGGGCAATATTGATGCGCCAGGTTTATATGTAGCCGCTAATATTAACAAAAACGAAAACCACGACACAGATAACATTGGTCGGTTAATTGAAGATGCAATTGGTATTGAAACATTTGTGTCTTATCGTTTTGAAAACGATTTTAGACCATTTATTGCCTACAACTTATTTGATGCAGGTGATGACTACGTAATTCAACCAAACTTTAATGCCGATCCTAACGATGTATTTAAGCGTCAATTTGCTGTTATTGGTGTGCATTACTTAATAGATGAAAACACCCAACTTTATGTAGAAGCGCGTAAAGACTTTGGTGATTTTGAAAGTGATAATAAGCAACAACAAGCACAAATGGAACAATCGGAAGATGACGGTATTGCTTTTGGTTTTAGATACGTTCTTTAATAGCCTGTTTTGCTTTCAAGTTTAAAATAGCAAAGGTCAACAGACCCTACAGCCCTGCAAAATAGCAGGGCTTTTTATTTGTTTTACTGAAGATTTTACTACTTTTTCTTAAATGTTTTTTTAACGCACGTGTTCCCTCTTGTGGCCCTAAAATAAGCCACAAAAAGGTAACCCCACCTGGGACTAAAACGGCTTTTAGTATTGGGCCGAGAATAAAAGAATAAAAATAAATAAGTGGAATAAAAAGTACATAACCAATAACACGTTTGATAAACTCCATGTATCACCTTTTGATTAATTGAGCATGCTCATAAATTTAATTGAGCGCGCTCAATTGATCTAGTACTGATTTAAGCTCAACATCCAACAAAATTATAAAGCATTGAATACTATGAGTAAAAAAGAAAAAACACGGGATAAAGTTTTAGCTTCAGCATGGGAGCTTTTCTTACTACAAGGTTATGACCACACATCGACAAGAGAAATTGCTGTTGCAGCTAATGTGGCAGTTGGTACTGTGTTTAGTCATTTTGAAAATAAAATTGATCTGCTTATGGCAGGTATGCAGCAACAAATTGAAGTTATTATCGAGCAAGCAAAGCAATCAGATACTCAGCGCCCTCCTCGATTGAAATTACGCCACTACGCTCACCCTCTATATTCCTTTTATTGTGAAAACAGTGAATTTAGCAAATTACTAATTAGCGACATTATTTGGCGTGAGGATTTTTTTAAAGCACAAATGGATGAATTTAAAAAACTACTATTTAGTGAACAACCAGAATTTGATGAAATAAAAGCAAGTGTGATGATGGACTGCTATTTTATGACCCTGATCACAGGCTTAAACGACGAGATACCAAATGCAGAAGCCATGCTGAGACAACTGAGCAACAAAATTGCATTGTTGTAACGTCAATTATAAAAAGCTGGAGTTTAAGTCTGTGTATTACTGAACCATTGATGGAAAACCCGATGTTAGCTGCAATTAAAATGTCTACCTTAGAACATCTAAATAATTACATTGTTGCTTTGTTTAATTTGGTTTTCCTGTTCCTACACAACTCACTTAATAAAACGCGTAGATATAAGTTAAAAAAAACGCCCAATACACGCCAACAATTTCCCCCCCCCCCCCTGATTATATTTTTAAAAAATTCACCTATTGCTAAGACTTGTTTTAAATCAAACCAAGTATGATGTGTTCTTTCGAGTGAATGCTCCACCAGCAGTAAAGTAATAAAAATCAATGCAAACTATATTTAATTGATCACCGTCATTAATTAATCAGAAGGCGTGTTAATTTGCGAGCTCAAGAACGCCGTATAATTTAACAGTGCTTTATCGACACTCAGTGCAGGGTTTTGATTATGTTCAGCATTACTATTAATTGTACTTCCCCACTTAAGCCAGTCGTTTGGATGTTTTGCTAAACTAGTAACTAAATTATTGTATGCACCTAACATTAAAGAGTGTTCTGCCCCACCGACAGTGATATATAAAAATGTCGGTTGTTTTATACAATTTATATTTGTTTTTAAAAATGCATCAAACCGCTTAGTCACTGTCATATCGTCATACCAAGCGGCTGGGCTAAATACAAAGTAACCATTGAATAACTTTGGTTTAGTATGCAGCGTGTATAAAGTAAAGCTGCCCCCAGCTGAAAATCCGGTCAAAATTCGATTTTCAGTTAATGTGTAGTTGGCCTCTAAATAAGTAAGTAACTCTTGCTCTATAAAAGCTAAAAACAAATCAGCCTTACCAAAAATTTCAGGCGAACTTTCATGTTTAGGTCGAGGATTTGTATTAACGTCCTTCCTTGCATAAGGTGGCACAAGATCACGATTTCTAGTATCAGTAAAAAACTGATTTGGTATAGCAACTAAAATAGCCTCATTTAATATACTTTCATGATTTAATGCTTTTAAGGCTTTTAAGGCTTTATCCCAATTAGCTAGATTAAAATTACCATCTGTTTTTATAATAAGTGGATACGCTTTATTTTTGTCAAAACTATCGGGTAACTTTATAAATACTTTTCGTGACTCTTTAAGCACTTTCGAATCTAGGGTTACATCAACAAACTCTGAAACATCATTTTGATAATAGCTAACCCCAGTTATTGCAAGCCCAAATACACTAGCCGTAAGCAACATATTTAAAATAATCGCTTTTTTAATTCTCATGCGCCATCCATTTTAGTTAATTGCTTATGCCATACACCGTTATTAAGTTGCTGGTTAAATACAAAGCCGAGTTTAGTGAGTAAGTTATAACAGCGTACATTTTTACCATGAATTTCTGCGTATAGATGTTCAATGTTTAAAGAGCGATGTATCTCACTGACAAAACCTTTAAGTACTTCATGCATTAAGCCTTGTTGCCAATAAAAAGGATCAAGCTCAAAGCCCAAATAAGCAGTTTTAGTTTGGTTATTAATGTTATACAAACCACAAGTACCAATTAAGTCGCCAGACATATTATGTTCAATCGCAAGCCGAACACCTTCCCCTTGATAATAACTCGATATATCATCTTGAATTAATTGCTTAACATGCTCTTTATTTAGCGGCGTTTTATAATCGTTAAACTCATAAACGAGGGGATTATTTAAAATTGTTAATAGCGCTGCGCCATGTTTGTGGGTAATTAAACGCAAGGTAACGCGGGGTAATTTTATCGTTTTAAACATGCCTATGCCAAATAAAGTAAACGCGCTTTAATTAGCACTTTATAGAATGTCATTATTAACTTACCATATCGTATTAACAAGCATTAATTGAGATAAACTATGAGCGACAATTTTAAAGTAATACAACCAACTACTACTGTTTACTGCCCAAAACGTGGTGAAGGTTGGACCCTTACCGGCATTACTAATATTGATGAGTTCACATCGGTTATGTTTGATGGCGTACGTTACACCTTACCAGCGAGAGAAATTGTGGAGGAGTTGCTGCCTAACCAATTAGCGCGTGAACAGCAAAATAGCTAACTTAGACGTAATTTATTACTTAACCATATAAACACAGTTATCTGGTAATGGGCTTGAATCTTGATTTACTGGGGTATTAGCCGCAACAATAAAACCTAGCTTTTTATAAGCGGAAACTGCTGCAAGGTTATTTTCATAAACAAACAATGAGCTATCAGTAACATTTAAGCTTAATTGCCCATGTTTACATAATGCTTTAATCAGGATGGCTGCAATACCCTCACCTCTACGCATTGGGTTTACTACTAAACGCGCCAAGTGACATTTGTTTTTCCGTTGATAATATTGCCCAAAAGCAAGTAATATGTTTTGTTGTCCAACCAATACAAAAGAAGCAGAATCATCAAGGTTTAAGTCCTCAATAAACGTCTTCTTTGTAAATGGATACCTAAAATACGGGCCAGCCCATAGAGCTGTTTCATTTTGATTATTAAACCAGCCCATTAGCTCGATGATATGCGTATTATTAAGTGGTTGTAATGTCATTCGGCTGAGTAACTCCTTTAAAATGCCTCATCTTCACTGTATACATTTACATTAAGTTCATCGTTATCTTCAAATACGACAAACGAAATAGGCCTGCAACACACTTGGCAGTCTTCTATGTATTGCTCATCGATATCAGCCACATCAATTAATACTTCTATAGATTCGCCACAGTAAGGGCAACTAATTGACTTTTCGGTTAACTGGTTCATATCTTACCTACTATTCGTATGACTGTATGATCTCACTTTAGTAAATAACCCTATATAAAACAATGCTGGTAAAGTGACTTAATAATTCAAATTTAAACAGCATTAGCTAAAATTTTGTTTAACTTAATTAAATCAACTAAGCCATATTGGTCCTGCTGTAAAAAATAATCACATTGCCAACGCTGTGTGCTTTTAGCTGCGTTACTAAATACGCCTGAACCACTCAGAGCCCTACTTTCACTCCAAGGTGGAAACACCCTAAAAGCGGTTTTTCCCTTACGGTTCGTACCTGTAACTATGCCTTTTTTAACTAACAACTCAACCGGAAATATAAATAAACCACTTTGTGAATTTGCTACTTGGTTGTTACTAGAGGTTAATCCATCACTTGAAACCGCCACTAATAAGTAGTCAAACTCATTGGTAAAAGGAATTGGCTTAGAATTACTACAATCCGCTGGGCGTTTCCATAGTGCTAAAAAAGCACCTGGTCTGTCTGGAGTAACTTTAGCTTTTCTGTAAATTATTCGCTTATGGTTTATAGTGAATGCATACCCATGGTACTGAGCATTTTGATTATGAGGTATTAACTCATCAGCGTTTGGAAGTTTATACTCTGAGGAAACAAAGTTGTTTTGTAGAACGACTAGCAATTCATCATGCAAATTATCAGTCGTCATTAAACTTTTCATACATAGCATCCGTTTTATATAAAGTAAGTTCACCCCCCCCAGCCACATTGTAATGAAAGAGTTTTTAAAGTTAGCGGGTCTTACTATACAAGTATTTATTCATAACTACAGGTGATAAATTTTATGAAACACACATTAGCGCTAGCATTAACCTCTGTGGGGCTTTTGTTTAGCTCATTAACGTACGCTAAAACTGAACAAGCTATTTTAGCCGGAGGCTGTTTTTGGTGTATGGAAAGTGACTTTGAAAAACTCGAAGGTGTAACCGATGTGATCTCAGGTTTTACTGGCGGTGAAATTAAAAATCCTACTTACAATGGTAATCATCGCGGCCATTACGAAGCCGTTCTGGTTACCTACAACACTGACGTATTAAGCTATCAAGATATTTTAAACCATTACTGGGTTAACATTGATCCTTTCGACGCCAAAGGTCAGTTTTGTGATAAAGGCCCAAGCTACCGTAGCGCAATTTTTGTAGCTAATGAGCAACAACGAAAGCTAGCTCAAAAATCTAAACAAGCTGTTATTAGTGAGTTTACTAAGCAAACAGTGATAACCCCTATTCTTGATGCGAAAACCTTTTACCCGATAAAGGGCAAAGAAAGTTATCATCAAGATTACTATAAAAATAACCCTATTCGTTATAATACCTATCGCTGGCGCTGTGGCCGTGATAGCCGCCTAGAAGACATTTGGGGCGATAGAGTTACCCATTAAGTTTATTAAACCAAAAAGGCTGTAAAAAATGCAGCCTTTTTATTTATTCCCTTATCTCGCTAACTAAAAAAATTAATTTTTCAAGACGGTTAAATAGCTTTCTACAATGACGATTTCTTTTTTATAGGAAATACCATAAACGCCATTTCAAAAACAAAGCCCGCAATAATAAAAATAAATAAGCCAGTAGTACTACCATACGAATAACACGTAATAGCGGCAATAATTAATGCAGCTAAAATCAACCATTTTATAAATATATTCATCTTTAATACCTTCGGTTCTGTTGATTTATCATGGCAAATTCCATTTAGGTAATCAGATCCTATGCATCATGATTATTCACCCAAAAAGTGTGTCTAGCGTAATTACTAGCTTATTTTTTGTCTATTAAAACGTTATAGTAAAATGTTACGGATTGTTTCTACTGAGTTTTTATTTTCAAAAACGCGCTATTTGTAGAATCTTTAATTACTAATACCTCAAGTAAGTACACCTTCGCTCACAATAATTTATTAAACATTCTAATACAAAGGTAAAATTTTTGTTGCCACAAAAGGGACTAATGGGTACTTTAAATAAATGATTAGTTTTATGAATCTAACCAATAATTAAGTACTAAATACGATTTTATACCTCAAATTTATACAGGAGATTTACCTTGCTTGATATCATCGCGCTTTTTATAAAAGTAAATGATTACAAAACATTTAATGAAGCGTCAGTAAAGTTAAATATTCCTTTGCCCACCTTACAAAGAAAAATAAAAAAACTTGAAGAAGACTTATCTTTAGCGTTGTTTTATCGTGAAAAAGGAAGTTTGCGATTAACTGAGCCTGGAAAAAGCTTTTATAGCCATTGCTTAGCTCACGTAGAGGGTTTACAAAGTACGCTGTGCAATTTTAAGAACTCTAGTGAAAATGAAGTGAGTAAAATTAAATTAATAGCGCCGCAAAACTTTATAAAGAGTGTGTACTTCTCAGGCGTTATAAATCAATTCACCCTACTTTATCCAAATATTAAGATTCATATGATGCTATCAGATGAACGCCTTGATTTAAAAGCCACCGAGTTTGATTTAGCTATTAGAATCGGGAAATTAGATAGCTCACAAAATATATGTAAAGTCATTAACCAAATGAGCTTTGTTTTAGCTTGCTCATCGAGTTTAATTAAGCAATATGGTATGCCAAGTAATTTTAACGATTTGGCTGAACTCCCCCACATATCGTGCTCGCCATTCGAAAATTGGTCTTTTAAAGCAAATAAAAATGAGAAGGTTATTTTTAAACCTCAACCTAACTTTATTTCTAACGATATAGAAATGTGTGCCTTAGCTGCTATTGAAGGAAGAGGTGTTTATTATGGCCCAAAATATTGTTTATTACCTTATATAAAAGATGAAAGCTTGGTTGAAGTATTAACACAGTACACACCCGTTAAGCGAGATGTAAACCTAATATGGCCTGATAAACTAATCCCAAAAAGTACACGCTACTTAATCGATTTTTTAGAGCATTCTCTTAAGGGGATTAAAATGTAGCTACCGCAGTAGTAATAATTTAATTATTTTATTGTCATTTTTAAGCAACTAATATTTTTGAAAAATCAACTTTCATTTAACACTCTATAAAAATATAGCGACTTCTTTAGAATCAAAATCGGTCCAAAATTAGATTATTTAATTAGGGCCTAATTAAAATATGATTTTAAAGGATGTAACTTAATGAAAAAAATATTACCCCTATTGCTTTTGTCACACACAAGTTTTGTAAGTGCCAATACAACAGCAATTTATCCAGATCAACTTAAAAATGAAAGCTTAGGTGCAGGAGTATGCTCAGCTGATAATAGATTAATTACAAAAGCTGAAGCGCAAACTTACAGAAACGACCTTGTAAACAAAATGGGGAAGTGGCAAATAACGGGATTGGCTAACGGCTGGGTCATTATGGGCTCTGGTTACGCAGGTGAAATCAAACAAGGGACTGCTGCAAATTCTTGGTGCTACCCTACCGATCCCATTAATGAAATTCCTACTTTAAGCCCCGTAAAAGTATCGCCTGGCAGTCAAAGCCAAATTGAATGGGACTTAGTAAATCAAAAAGAGGGTTTTATAAAACCCCTTTCATACCTTGCCCATACAATGGGATTTGCGTGGGTTGGTGGAAATCGCTCAAGCTATGTTGGTGAGGACATGGAGGTGTCCAAAACGGGCTCAGGATGGAAAATACAAGGTTACAATGGTGGAAGTTGTGATGGTTACCGATGTGATGAAAAGTCAGCTATTACTGTATCTAACTTTGAATATGTGATGGATAACGAATCATATAAAATAACTGGTGATATTGTTGCTGCTGACAAAGAACTCATTAAAACGCTAACAGTCCCTGCAGTGAATGACACGTCAGCAGCTCAAATGTCAGTCGTTACCATTGAATACGATGCGGCAACCAACTGGTCTAAAACCAATGATTACAGTATTTCTGAGTCTGTTACATTATCTAATACATGGAAGTCTCCCTCTGTTACTGGTGGCTCAGACACTTCGTTATCTGTCACAATAGCAGCAGAGCAAGCATGGGGAACAAGTAATGGCGGCTCTGAAGCTGAGCGAGTTGTGGTACAAGCAAGAACCAATGTGCCAGCATTCACGAAGCTTAATGCAAAGGTCGATTTGTTTAAATCATCAATATCGTATCCTTATTCATTCGATGCTGATATTACCTACGATCTATCTATAAATGGCTTTATGCGGTGGGGAGGCAATGCTTTATTAAGCCACCCAGAAAACAGACCTAATGACACCGCTAATTTTGTGATTGGCCGCTGGGCAGGTCAAGATAAGAGCATTGAATATCAATGGGAACACCGTTACATACCAGGTGAGAATAAAAAATGGGATTGGCCTTGGATGATACAACAAACAAGCTTATCAACAATGCAATACTATTTAAGCCATGTTTTAAGACCTAAGAAAACAACCCTAACAGGTCACTTTTATGCACAAAGCCAATTTGCTGGTAGCGTTTATTTTGGTGATGAAACCCCACTTGTTACTAACCAAAGAAGTAAGCGAAGTGTTTCAGCTAGTGATTACTCAAGTGCAGAAAAGTTAAAAAAAGAGTTTGAAGATGCTGGTTTTAAAAATGTAGTTGTTAATATTGAAATGATTGATTTATAACCCCCAAGGGCTTTCATACTGAGAGCCCTATTTCATACATTAAAACTAAAAGTATCATTGCCACACACCTATTTTACTCATCACTTTATTAAATAACACATACAGCTTAAACAACCTCGCCTTTAGTTTATTTAAAAATTATGCTTTGATGCATTAATAAAACTATTAATCTCTTTGGCTCTACTCAACACAAGCTCAGCACAAAGTGGTTATAAACATAAAAATAATAAGAGAAAACAATGACAAAACTTAATAACAATAGCGTAGTTATATTAAGCGCAGTGCGTACCGCTATCGGCAGCTTTGGTGGCAGCCTTAAACATTTCACGCCCGCCGAGCTAGGCACTCTATGTGCGAAAGAAGCACTAGCCAGAGCCAAGCTATCACCCAACCAAGTTGGCTCAACTGTAGTTGGTAAAGTAATTCATAACGGCTCTAAAGACGCATACCTTTCAAGAATCATTGGGCTAGATGCGGGTTTACCTATAAGCAGCCACGCTGTAACGCTTAATCGTTTATGTGGTTCTGGGCTTGAAGCAATCATACAAGCGGCACAACAAATTCAATTAGATGATGTAGATGCAGCCCTTGCTGGCGGAGCAGAAAGCATGAGTAGCTCTGCTTATACCCTCGAAAGTAACCGCTGGGGGCAAAAAATGGGTAATAGTACCATGGTCGATGAGCTCACCACGACCTTACAAGACCCATGGGATAATAACCCGATGGGAATAACTGCTGAAAACATCGCAAAAAAATATTCAATTAGCCGTCAGCAGCAAGACGAGTACGCAGCAAACAGCCATCATAAAGCTGCAAAAGCCATTGCTGCAGGTCATTTTAAAGAGCAGATTGTGCCAATAGAAATCAAGTCGCGAAAAGGGACGCACATTTTTGACACCGACGAACACGTTCGCGCCGATACCACAGCCGAAAAACTTGCCACTATAAAGCCCTACTTTAAAAAAGATGGCACCGTTACCGCAGCAAGCTCATCAGGTATAAACGATGGTGCAGCCATGTTGGTACTCATGTCTGAGCAAAAAGCGAATGAGCAAGGCTTAAAACCGCTTGGTCGATTAGTAGGTTATGCCAGAGCGGGTGTTGATCCCTCGTTAATGGGGACAGGCCCAGTTCCTGCAGTACAGCAGGTATTTGAAAAAACAGGCTTAACCATTGACGACATGGATGTAATTGAATCTAACGAGGCCTTTGCAGTACAAGCACTGTGCGTTGAAAACGAGTTAAATTTCCCTGCCCATAAGGTAAACCCGAATGGTGGTGCAATTGCCTTAGGCCACCCTGTTGGCGCAACGGGTGCAATTTTATCAACTAAATGCTTGTACGAACTCAAACGAACTCAAGGCAAATATGGGCTAGTCACAATGTGTATTGGTGGCGGGCAAGGCATAGCAGCCATTTTTGAAGCGCTTTAATGAGTAAAGCTAAATCATTTTTGTAGTAATAAAGTTGATAATTGAATTGGCTAGTCACATAACTAGCCAATTCAATATTTACACCAATTAACTAAAAACGCCAAATAAGTTAAGTACAACGAGTAAAGCGCCAAATAGACCCGAAAGTGTTAATAACCAATAAAAGATACATCCAAGAAATCTATCGAATTTGGTTGTATTTTCAAATAACAACGAAGAGTGCGCATACATAAAAGAAAACTTACTTTTTTCAATTTTAAGTAACCAACGCCTTGGCAAGGAGAATGCTTGAGCAACATTTATAATATCCCAACCACTAATAACCTCTAGACCGAGTATATCTTTTGTTTTAGGGTTTTTTCTTAATTTACGTACGGTCATTTGGCCAAAAACTACATAAAGGATCCCAGAAATAATAGATGACATAATTAATATAGCGACCCAAATTTCTCTATCACTCATAATTTATTAACCTGCTCCATAATATAATCATATATCCCTCCGGCATCTTCTTTTACAATTTCGTTAACCTTTATTGAAGCCCCAGCAGCTGCACCTGCTAACAAAGCCCCACCAACAATTAGGCCAACCCAACCTACTGGCGTTGCCACAACTAGAAAAGTCATAACTGCAGCCCCAGCATTTACAACCCCAATACCTGTAGCTGCACTTGCAACAAAACTAGTTGATTCAATAAACATTTCTCGTTCCCAATTATCATCTGTTTTATAAGAATTATGAATATTTCCTACTCGACCTCCAAAGTCGATAACGGCTAAGCCATTACCTAAAAACTTTGCATACTTAGTAAACTTCACAACGTTATCGGCATGTATAGGATTTATTAAGTCTAATTTTGCAACACTTCGACTACTTCTAGCTATATCAGCCCCTCTTTTGAAGTTGCTCATTGGAGTACCGCGCCTAGAATTAATTTGACTAGTGACAGCTTTCACTTCCAATCTAAACTTGTTCTGCATTTTTTCAAAAGCAAGCTTTGCTTTTTGTTTAGCTGCAGCTTTTATTGGGGATTTGCTCTTAACAGCTTGACGGTATTCCATGAGTGACTTCTGATAATCTTTTACTGCATCTGCAAAATCGCCGACTCTTTTTGCGTAAACGCTAGTTGACGTGCCCATAAATCCAATATTAAATTCGTTTAATTTTGCTGAAATCATAGAGAGTGCAACTACATTATCACCGCCAAAAGACAAAGATAAATCGGTAAGATTTTTTACATTTGAAAGATTTGATATTTTAGCTAAAGCAGTTGCTCCAGTAGTAGAGTTTCCACTTTTTAATAAGTATGGCTTATTTGGTAAGAGCATATCAGGATCTGGACAGGTTAATGAAAGTATTCCTTCCATATTAATGCCGCATTCGTTTTTTAATGAACTGCCACTGAGGTTACGATTACATAGAATTATTTCAT